>DFWB01000311.1 GCA_002380675.1 Akkermansiaceae bacterium UBA4145 | reverse complement strand
CCATCCGGGAAAACATGGCCTCAAGGCGGTCGACGCTCCACCCTTTAACCCTTGGATTCCTACTAAACTCATCAAGAGTGATCCGCCCATCCTTATTGCTGTCGTGCCCCCTGACAGAAGGAGGAATCGAGCTTGGTAGTTCCTCCAGAGTTATCTCCCCGTCATCGTTCTTATCCAGATGATCAAAAAGACGACGTCGTCCTGCCTCTCCTAGTAAAGCCGCCCGTCCGGACGACCCAAACTCATCAAAGGAGACCTTGAGATCACCGTTTTTATCGTATTCGGACATAAAGCCCTTCACCGAATGAGGGCGGTGGCTCCTGTCGCCCTTTCCTCCCCTCATGGGGCCTTTCCGATTCTCCTCAGAGGGCGCTTTCCCACCACCACCCTGCGCACAGAGCGGTAGAGCCATCGCCACAATGAGAAGGAGGGACTTGCAGAAAGACTTCATTAAAATATGATTGGCAGGGAGACAGGCTTCTGCCTGACGGCGTGTCTAGGATACAACCGCCCATCGAACTCAAAGTTCCTCGAGAAAGCTAAATTCTGTGAAATATCCGTATCCTGCTCAATCGAATGCAAAACACTTCCCACATCTCTGACCTTCTCAGCCAGGAAAACCCCTCAATTTCCTTCGAATTCTTCCCCCCTAAATCAGCCGAGGCATCAGATCGACTTTTTTCCACGATCCACGAACTGAAGCAGCTCAATCCCTCCTTTGTCAGTGTCACCTACGGAGCCGGAGGCTCCACTCGCGAGCTGACTCACAAACTCGTGCTCAGGATAATGGAGGAAACCACAATACCGGCAATTCCCCATCTCACCTGCGTAAACCACAGTCGGGCCGAAATTTCAGAAATCCTATCCGGATATGCGAACGCCGAGATTCCTGCCATCCTTGCCCTGCGCGGCGATCCTCCAGAGGGAAGCCCCGACTACAACCGCTCTCAGGATGCCTTCTGCCATGCAGCTGACCTAGTCAGCTTTATCCAGAATTTTAACCGGGAAACCAGCAATCCACGGAAAAGCTTTGGAGTTGGGGTTGCGGCATTCCCGGAGGGGCATCCGGATACCCAGAACCGCCTCAAGGAAATGGATCACCTCCGACAAAAAGTTGATTCTGGGGCGGACTACATCTGCACACAGTTATTTTTCAACAACTACTCCTTCCTTGATTTCCGGGATCGTTGCCGCCTCGCCGGAATCCATATTCCAATTATTGCAGGCATCATGCCTATCACCACAAAACCCGGCATGTTGAGAATGGCAGACCTCGCCGCCGGTGTTCACTTTCCCGCTCAGCTGCAACGCATGCTTTTAAGCGCCAAAGATGACCCCGTTGCCTTTGAAAAAGCGGGAACGGATTACGCGACCTCCCAATGTCGCGAGCTTCTCGCGGAAGGGGTGGACGGTCTCCATTTCTACACCCTTAACCGGAGTAGCGCTACGACACAGATCGCAACCGCCCTCGACCTTGGTCAGAAATAGGATTCGGCGCGAAACTTAATTCTTAGCATGCTCCAGAATTTTCTCTGCAAGCTCCGAACCTGCCACGGGAAGGCTGCTGTTGAGATCGAGCTTCAACCAGCGCAACCCACTTTTCTTCTCCACCGGAAACAGCTCTGATAGAACTGGTGATCGCTTCTCCTCGAACGCCTTTGGGTGGAGGCCCAGGCTAACAGCCCCTACGAGGTAAGGGATAGTACGGTAGCTGGCCCTCGCCTCTTCTTCCCTCCGTATCACCTCCCGCCCGAATACCTGCGATTGAAAGATCGTACGAATTTTCTCGTCACTGTCGGATAGCTCCCGGGCAGCCCGAGCCGCCGTTGCGAGGTCGAATTCGGACGCGGCGTTTTCGGCATCTGTTCCCTCATCAGCCGAAGGCTCCTCGCCGAGGTTTTCCGTCTTATAGATCGCAATAGATACCTCCTTATCGGAAGGCCGCCTCGACATGAACTCGCCTTCAAGCTGAACATGATCTTTGGCAGAGAGGTTGATGTCCGTAAATACCGCAACATTTTTACCTGTCTCCATGGTGAAGCTACCGGTGCGAAAGCGCACTTTCTTGTAACTTCGGTAACGATCAACCAGCGAAATAACATCAAGCAACTCAACTTCATCGGTCACGATGATCTCGTCCTCAGGGCCCAGATCTACTTGGACCGACACCGTAATGCCGCTGGATCCGTATGGAGATCCCCCCACCTTCACTGCCCCGGAAATTCTACCCTGCAGCACTGCCGACACCTCCGATTGAACGCACCCTTCCAACGGAAAACCTTCCATCATTCCCTTGGCATCAACCTGAGGGTTCACTATTGGGCCCTTCACCGTTCCAGAAAGCGTGATTCTCCCATCTCCTTTCCCAAACTGAGCCTCAACAATCTTAATTCCAGCTTTCGAAACATCGAGCTCAAGAGCCTCAACTCTCATATCACGAAGCCAATTTTGGCTGAATGAACCACCAAGCATTTTAAGCTTCCAGCCAGACGCACTCCGCTTAGCGCTCAATTTCGTGTTCTTGATTGCCCCGGCTGTAGATTCCGAATAGCCCCACGCAATCGAGGCGTCCTCTATCTCGACACGATCAAAATCAAATCTTTCTACTGAACGGAAGATCACTCCGAAGACCCCATCGGCATCGAGGGTTTCAGATCCCGATTTCACCTTCATAGCCAGACGCTCAACGTTGATTGAATCCCCTCTCCACATACCCAAGATGCCAGCTGTAACCCGCATCCTCGTTTTGATGTTCCGTGCACTCAAGCTGTCAAAAAAAGTTCCCTCAGAGCCCACAATTTCTAAGCTACTAAGCTCTAGAATCCCCTCTTTCCTCGCCGTGGGGCCGATTTCAGCAGATTCCGCACCCAAGCCTTCCTCGATCGCAACCCGAATCCCTTCACCGAAGCTCGGCGCAAACGGCCTCCTCAGGAGGTAGGCATAAAATAATACGAGGCCGATTAGGAGCACAAGGGCAACCCGAAACCCCATTCTGGTAACCCAACTCATTAATGCTGAGGAGGCTCCACCCCCCCCATGAACCAATTGGAAAAGCAAGCCCTGACTCGTCACCCAAGCGCTCATACGAGCCCGGAATTCCTCCAATTTCTTCTGATTTTCCTGCATTGGTAACAACCCGCCTGACCTGAGAGATAAGGTTTGAACCGGGAAATTGCCAATCTGATTTCTCTCGTCTTTGGGCCAGTCACCCTTTTCCCTCGCCGACAGGCACTCGCTCCACTATTCAACCGCCAGTGGATGACGATTCCTACAAAGTAAGGCTCGATATATTTGAGGGCCCTCTCGATCTCCTTCTTTATCTCATTAAGAAGGATGAGATCGATATTTACGATATTTCCATCGAGGGAATCACCAAGCAATACCTTGATTATATCGAAACCTTCAAGCTCCTCAACATCGATCTCGCCTCAGAATTTATCGTGATGGCAGCCAATCTGATGTACATCAAGAGCAGAACTCTCTTACCTCGCAGCGAGCAGCCTCCAGAAGAGGACTGTGAAGAAGATGACCCTCGGTGGGAACTTATCAGGCAACTGATTGAATATAAGAAGTTCAAAGACGCCGCTGGAACGCTGGCTGAAAAAGCCCGGGAACAGGAAGACATGTTTGCCCACATCCCCGAAAAGCTCCCAACCACGAACAAGGAATCGGCTCCCCTGGCAGAGATTTCAATTTTTGACCTGATTCGGGCCTTCCAGGGGGTTCTCAAGCGGTTTGAGGAAGCTCATGATCTTGGGGACATCATCGACGACCGCTTTACCGTTTCCGATAAAATGGAGCTACTGCTGAACAACTTCAGCCCGGGACAGAGCATGCCATTCAAGTCTCTTTTCGCCTCCGCCTCGACCAAGTCCGAGGTCATCGTGACCTTCCTCGCCCTCCTGGAACTGATGAAACTCAATCAATTCCTAGTCTGTCAGGACCAGATTCTCGGAGAGATTGAGATTGAGCGACGCGCTGGCACCTGAGATCGCCATGGAACACAGGAGTTCAGGAAACCCCGGCCGCATCGCTCTTTTTGGTGGAACTTACGACCCCGTCCATCTTGGTCACCTTATGATTGCGAGGGCCGCGAAAGACGCTCTCAACCTCGATCTGGTGATTTTTGTTCCATGCCGCCAGTCTCCTCACAAGGATGATTCTCCAATTGCGAGTCAGGCACAACGCCTCGCGATGTTGGATCTCGCCCTGGCGGATGAGCCATGGGCAGAGAGCAGTGATATAGAGTATCTCCTACCAGAGCCCTCATTTTCTTGGGTTACCGCTGAGGCAATGACCGAGATTCATCCGGACGCCAAACTCTACTGGCTAATGGGAGTCGATCAGTGGGCGACAATCGAGACCTGGTCTCGCCCATCCTACCTTGCTGAATTAGTAGAGTTTATTGTCCACGACCGAGGCACCCCCCCTAGCCTCATAACAGGGTTCCAAGCCCATCATATCGAGGGCCACCACCCTGCGTCGGCCACTGAAATACGAGCACAGCCCGCAACTAGAATATCAGATGAATGGCTTCACCCTGACGTAGTGCATTACCTGCAGAGAGAGTCTATCTACTCATGATCGGCTTGACTTATCCGCCTATGAACGAGAATGGTGGTGTAGCGGATTTTTAAAACATGAAAGCTCTCTTCTCGTTAATTTGTGTGTCTGTAGCGCTGGTTATCTTTCCTCTGTGGTGCACCGCGCAAGAAACCTCGCAAGCCCAGAATACAGAAAGCGAAGATGTCGTTCCACAATGGCAGAAGGACTTTGAGGCCCTTGGAACCGCGAAGCGGGCGTCCTATCGTGATAAGCTTAAAGAGGCGGGTCGACTGTTTAACCAGAAGAGAATTATCGAGGCCTTGAATGAGCTGGCAGACGCCCAAAGAATCTTCCCAAATGAACCGGGCGCTCTCAACTTGGTTGGCGCCTGCCATGTCGAGTTTCGCAACTTTAGCAAAGCCCGCGCCGCTTTTGAAGAGGCCCTCAAACTCCAGGATGATTATGTCCGGAGCATCAAGGTTCTCAACGGCGAGGCAAGAGCTCGCAGAATCAAACCTGTCCTCAATATTCTCTTCAACCTGGTTGAGATGGACTTCGTGACGAGCCAATGGGCAGATTGCGCTGGGCGTATTGAGGGACTGCTACCGGATATGGATCCATCGGATCTCACAATGATCAGACTGCTTGAGTTCAAATATCTACTCTGCAAACTCAAGCTCGGAAATACCGATGAGGCTCGTACCCTTGCGAAGAAATACGACTTCCGCGACGACTACCCATACTACTACTACGCGAATGCAGCCCTTGCCTACCATGACGAGAACGAGGCGGAGGCGGAGCGGTGGCGCGCCAGCGCACGACGAGTCTTCAGGCGGCCCTCCACTTTGGCGGCCTGGGAGGACACCATGATAGAAATCGGTTTCGTCAAAAGTTTCTACGGAGGAGCCAAATAGCCGGTCACTCAACAGCACTCACGACTCGCCCGCTCAGAACCGGGGAAAATTCGCTGAGAGGGAAGCACTCCACCCGCTCAAGCTTGATCCCATAAAGATCTGCGATTTCGGGGGCATCGGACTCACGGTAAATTTCGTTGTAGTAAATTTCTTTAATACCGTAGGAGCAAAGTGTCTGCATACAGGAAGTACACGGCATAGTGGTAGTCGCTACAATTCGTGCCTCTCCCCGCCTGAAAAGACTGCAGAGGTTGATCTCGGCATGGAGCATGAACTTCTGACGACCGTCCCGATCGTCCCAGAATCCTGGCGGAGGATCAAATCCAGGAGCGAGCCCATTATAGGCTGTCCCAATGACCCTGTTATCTGCATCCAGCGCAGCAGCTCCGACTTTCCTGTACGGATCCTCCGAGCGCAGAGATGCGACCTGCGCGAGCGCCATGGCGTACTCAGGAATACTGATTCGTTCTCCCACGGAGATAAGTGAAGAACCGTTTACCTCAACGATCAAGCCTCAACCCTATTCCGGAGCCGGTGCCGACGGGCTCTTTGCCTCTGTTGCAGATGATTTCTCGCTACCCCGATCCTCCCTTAACCATTCCGCAAGCACCTCAGGATTCGTCTCAGGCAAGCGACAGGTTTGCCCCACACAATAGTAGGCAGTGGTCTGACCGGGCTTGACCTCCTCCAGTTGCCGGGTGAACTCCGAGACCGGCCCCTCCGTTCCCACCACGAGGAGATTCTGCCTCAGCCCAGTCCATGCCACCTTCAGGAATTCCTCCCGCTGTTTAGCGCCAGCGATAACAACACGGGCCGGCTTGCCTACCATAAATGAGACCGCCTTGAGACTTTCGGCCAACTGGGTGGGACTCTGTCTGAGAGTATCACTTACCGAGAGCAGCGACTTCTCGGCAACCTCACGATATGAGTCCTCACCTGTAATTTCCGAAAGCACCCCGTATTCAAACCTTGCGACCGAACTCGGAGTGGGAGTCGCGGAGTCATAATCATCCTTCAGACGGAAGACGAGATCATCCCGGTCTTCTCCATCAAAAAAACCGCCATTGAGCTTATCGTAAAACAGCGCGATTGCCCGGTCCGCAAGAGTTACAGCCAGACTGAGATACGAAGGGTTCAGCGTCGCCTCGTAAAGAACCCTCGATCCCCGAAGGAAATACAGGTAGCTTTCACTCTGCTGACTCCCATCAACATGGCCCTCTCTCCAACGGTGAGAGAGCGTGCTGGAGGCAGGATCCCACAGCTTATTGACAACAAAAGCATGAGCCCTCTCGGCAGCCTTGAGATAGCGCTCGTCCTTCAGGATCCTGCCTGCTCGAGCCATTGCCCCAATCATGAGACCGTTCCACGAGGCCAGCACTTTATCGTCGGTTGCCGGAGGCACCCTAAGCGACCTCGCCTTTTTCATCTTCTCCGTAACGAGCGACAAAAGCTTGCGATCCTCGGGAGAGAACTTCTCGAGCCGCATCGCCCTGAAGAGAACGTTTTGATCCTTGAGCGGATCTGGGTCACTATGATCTATAAAATTACCCGAATCCGTAATCCCGTAACGCTTACGAACAACCGAGAGCTCCCTCTCATTCAGGAGGGCCTTTAAGTCCTTCACCGTCCAACACCAATATTTACCCTCTTTTCCTTCACTCTGTGCATCCTGCGCACTGAGGAAGCCACCTTCGGAGTGGGTCAACTCGGCGAGCACGTAGTCAGCAATCGATTTCGCAGTAACCCTGAATTCCTCCTTCCCCGAAACTTGCCAGGCGTCCACGTAGACATCAAGAAGTTGGGCTTGGTCGTAGAGCATCTTCTCGAAGTGCGGGACCAACCATATCGGATCGACGGTATAGCGATGAAACCCCCCGCCAATCTGATCATTAATCCCTCCCTCCATCATCTTCCGGCAGGTCTTTAATGCGAACTCCCGTCCCTCTCCTCCTTTACTAAGAAGGAACCGAAGATGGGATGGCTGAGGGAACTTTTGCTCCTTACCCCACCCCCCGTTCATCTGATCTGCTCCCGCAAGAAATTTCGCCACCATGCCATCTAGCATGAGCGCATCAAGGGAGGCCTCAGGATTCAAGCTTTGGATCTTATCCAGATGATCGGTGAGTTTCTCGTGAAGATCGGCGGTCTTGGCCTCGATCCCCACCCGGTCTTTAACCCACAGATCATACAAACTACTCAGAACCGTCATAAATCCTGGCCTCTGTCCTTGATCCTTCGGTGGAAAATAGGTTCCGCCATAAAAAGGCTTAAGGTCTGGCGTGAGGAACATATTCAGCGGCCACCCTCCGCCTTGCCCGAACATGGCCTGAAAGCTGGTCATATAAACCTTGTCCACATCTGGGCGCTCTTCCCTGTCCAGCTTGATACTGACGAAATGTTTATTGAGGAAATTCGCGACCTCCTCGCTCTGGAAGGATTCCCTTTCCATCACGTGACACCAGTGACACGTCGAATACCCGATACTCAGAAGAATCAGCTTTTTCTCCTTCCGAGCCTTTGTAAACGCCTCCTCGCCCCAGGGATACCAATCCACCGGGTTGAAGGCATGCTGGAGAAGGTAGGGAGACTTGGACTCAATCAAGCGGTTTGGCGTTGAGCCTGAATCCGGGGTCTCTCTTGCACTGCCAGCAACCACCATCGCAAAGAAATGCAATCCCGTCACCCAATGCACGAATCCGACTCTCATGAGGAAACGCTACCCGCCTGTAACTCACACGCAATAGGGTAATTTTTTCAGTGGTCAGTTCCGAATTACTGCATAATTCCGGTTGTTAATAACTTTTAAGGTTCTTATTTCCCTAATATTAAGCATTTTATGAAAAACATGAAAAAA
>DFWB01000321.1 GCA_002380675.1 Akkermansiaceae bacterium UBA4145 | reverse complement strand
ACGACTCCGTCGATGAGAGCCGGCACATTGATGATATATGGATCCGGTTCTATCCATCCTGAGGATTGAAAGAGAACTGTATCTCGGTCGATCTCTACTGGAGTGCCCGGTGTTTGAGTCTCGCTCTGATCGGGATTGAGGCGGAGAGCAATGACGGGAGCGGTAGTCACTTCGGTTGCAGGAAGCAGGCGCGACCCGAACATCAGCCCAAAAATCACAATAAAGGCGATGAGCAGACTAACAGGCAGGAGCACAGCAGGCAGAGGCCTGCGTTTGGAAGAATTGGGATTCTGGATAGATCCCTTCAGGGAGGTAATTTTCTCGAGGTTCATTGAGAGGACCGGGATTAGAGGCCGGAAGTTGACCGGGAAGGTAGTGCCCGGATGAGATAGCTACGCCGCTGGCAGGAGCGACGAATAGCGGATTGGCGACGGCAAAGATTCTGCCGGTTACGCGTCAGTCAAAGTCTCAGGATCCCCGTCTGTCTGAGAACCATAGGTCGTCCCGGTGGCTCAGATCCACGGCTGAGACCATGGAGAAAAGGGGGCGATTGCCCGGGCTGAAAGTTGCTCTGTATTCCTGCCGGTAGAGCTGAAGGAGCTTCTTTGAGGTTAGGTAGCTGAGCTTGGGACCCAGACCAGTTGAAATCACCTGGGTCGAGTGACAGGACGATTAGGCAGTCCTTGCATAAATTGACCGTTTCAAGAGGCGCGCTCGAGCAACAATCGGAATCGGCGAGGGTGCTGTCTTCGTGACAGCAGAACCCATTGTTCAGGGTCAGATCCTGTTCGCAGGGGCAGAAGCCCAAGGCAGGGATACGCAGAACGATGAGAGCGATCATCGCCAGAGTCAGGCTAGATCCTGTCATTCTCTGCAGCACAACCTAGATTACCACCGGGATGAGAGAGGTCAATCCTGTCAAACAGGGCAACTATCTGAGTCTAGCGCGCTGGGTGTGATGTCATCTGCGGTCACGAATTGACTCGAGGCCCATAATTTGATAATTCTATAAGTATGGAAATAAAAGCTGCGGTGCAGGCCCTGACATCTCTCGCGCACCCTTCGCGTCTTGAGGTTTTCCGGTTGCTGGTCCGGTCGGAAAGGCTCTGTGCCGGGGAATTGGCCGAAACCATGGAAGTTCCAAAACCCACATTGTCGTTCCACCTCAAGGAATTGAGCCGGGCCGGCTTGATTGAATCCGAACGGTCCGGACGGACGATCTCTTACGGAGTATGCGTAGAGGGTTTCCGGCAATTGATTGACTTTCTTTCTCAGGATTGTTGTCAGGGTCGACCAGAACTCTGTTTTCCGACTTCGGGGCGGAGAGACGAGATTTCGTCCTGTTGTTAAGAACCATTCAAAACACAAAAAACAAATGAGTATACGAGTTGGAATCAATGGATTTGGAAGAGTGGGACGCCTTGGGTTCAGGGCGGGGTGGGATGATGAGAGGATAGAGATTGTTCACGTTAACGAGGTCAAGGGTGGGTGCAAAATGGCGGCACACCTCCTGGAGTATGATACGGTTCACGGCCGCTGGGATCGTGACATTGAAGGGGAAGAGGATCGCTTTCTGGTCGGGGGCAGGGAAGTGACTTTTAGCGATAAAGCCACTCCAGGCGAGGTAGACTGGGCAGGAATGGGGATCGATCTGGTTGTAGAGAGCACGGGGGCCTTCCGAACCAGAGAGGTGCTTCAACCCTATTTTGATGGTGGTGTGCGGAAGGTCGTAGTGGCAGCTCCTGTCAAAGAGGAGCTGAATATTGTGATGGGTTGTAATGACCACCTATATGATCCCGCGGTGCATGATCTGGTTACGGCCGCTTCCTGCACCACAAATTGCATCGCGCCGGTGGTAAAAGTAATTCAGGAGCAGCTTGGAATTGTCCATGGGCTGATCACAACCCTGCACGATGTGACCAACACACAGGTGGTGGTTGATGCTCCCCATAAGGATTTCCGGAGAGCGCGTTCAGCACTGAATTCATTGATACCTACCACGACGGGTTCGGCCACGGCCATCACGATGATTTATCCTGAGTTGAAGGGTAAGTTGAATGGTCTGGCAGTTCGCTTGCCCCTGCTCAATGCTAGTCTTACGGACTGTGTGTTTGAGTTGGCCCGGCATACGACAGCGGAGGAGGTCAACCAGTATCTGAGAGAGGCTGCAAATGGGGAATTAAAAGGGATACTCGGATTTGAGGAGAAGCCCTTGGTATCCACGGATTTTGTGAATGATCCGAGATCGGGTATCGTGGATGGGCCCTCCACCATGGTGAACGACGGGACTCAGTTAAAGCTCCTCGTATGGTACGATAATGAAGTTGGATACGCCTGCCGCATGATGGAACTTGTTTCCAAGATTGCGGGATTAATGAGCTGACGTCCTGTTCTTGTGGAGAGCCGGGAGTATGGAAAGACGAAGCTACACTATTGTTACGGCGTCCTACTGGGGCTTTACCCTGACGGATGGCGCCTTGCGCATGCTCGTCCTGCTCCACTTTCACTCCCTCGGGTATTCTTCGGTTCAACTGGCATTTCTTTTTCTTCTTTATGAGGCCTGTGGGGTAGTGACGAACCTGCTTGGCGGGTGGATAGGATCCAGATTTGGACTGAAAATCACCCTCTTTTCAGGGCTGGCGACTCAGGTAGTTGCTCTTCTGGCGTTATCGCTTGTTCAGCCGGGCTGGTTGGAGGCCCTCTCGGTCGCCTATGTCATGGCTGCTCAGGCACTCTCGGGAGTTGCCAAGGATCTCACCAAGATGAGCTCGAAAAGCGCGGTCAAGTTGCTGATTCCCGCCCTCGAGAGCCGAGAGGCTGAGAATCGTGCCCTCTTCAAATGGGTTGCAGTTCTCACGGGTTCAAAGAATGCGCTCAAGGGTGTGGGATTTCTTCTCGGAGGCGTACTGCTAGGGTGGGTTGGTTTCCAGTGGACCCTCTGGATGATGGCCGGGGCGCTCTTTGTTGTCCTGCTGAGCGGCATACTGACCATGCGACAGGATCTCGGTAGATCGAAAGCAAAGGTCAAATTCAAGCAGCTCTTTTCCAAGAGCCGGGAGGTGAATTATTTGTCGTTTGCCCGGTTCTTCCTCTTTGGCTCTCGAGACATCTGGTTTGTGGTGGGACTACCGGTGTTTCTCAAGGAAACTTTGAATTGGAGCTTTGCCGCAGTGGGGTCTTTCATGGCGGCCTGGGTTATCGGCTACGGTCTGATACAGGCAGGGGCGCCCGCACTCTTGCGGCATGGGGGGGCTGGTTCTGCGCTCAGGTGGGTGGGAATCCTTGCGGCCGTGACAGGATTTCTGGCCTTAGCGGTGGAGCTTGAATTCCATCTGGGAATCGTAGTTTTAGCAGGTCTGGCCCTCTTCGGTATGGTCTTTGCGGTGAATTCGGCAATCCACTCCTATTTGATTCTGGCCTACACCGACTCGGACGACGTAGCCCTGAATGTTGGCTTCTATTACATGGCGAATGCAGGAGGTCGTCTAATTGGAACCCTTCTCTCCGGGGTGATTTACCTTTTCCACGGTCTTTCGGGCTGCTTGTGGGTCAGCACCGGATTCGTGGTGGTGGCGACTGCCCTCACCGGGTTGCTACCAAGGCAGGCAAAGTCGGAGGCTCTACTCGCGGCGGCCGATAAATGAAAAGGGCGGCGAAGTTGTGAGACTCCACCGCCCTGAAAAAATGTTGGGCCTAGTTAGCGCTGATGCTGACGTTGTCGATCGAGATACCACTGAAGGCATCCGGGCTGCTATCGCTCTGGAAGTTGAATTCAATCAGAATGGTTTCTCCAAGTGCTGCCCCATCAACCGGAATCTCAATCGAGGTCCATTCGGTATCGAAGACCGTCATGTCTATATTGGCCGGATCTCCCAGCAGGGTCGCGTCATCAGCTCGGAGAAATCTGACGGTGACGATATCTCCGAACCCATCTGCATCGCGGAAGACGTCGAGGTTCACTTGCGCTCCGGGTAAACCTGAGAGATCAATGGCGGGAGACCGCAGAGAGATATTGGAATCCGGCCCATAGTCTCCGAGGTTTGTGCTCCAGGCGTTCGCAGAGTCATCGGCACCCGCGCTAGGTCCGGTAGAGGCCTCCGGTCGACCCAGCTCCCACTGGGTGGCTCCATTCTCGTCATTCACGAAGGTCGTCCAACCTTCAGCTCCTGATTCAAAATCATCCGAGAACAGGGAGGGTGCTGGCGATGCCAGAAGATGGTAGAGCCGAGATGCATCAGCCGGTCTGGCAATGCTGTGTCGATTAAGAGGTAAGGCCGCAGACAGGCCCTGCAGCCCCTCGACAGGTTCCCAGCTCGTAGGAGGACCATCATTTGCGGGGTCGGTCGAGCTCACTACGGTATACACCTCAGACGCGAAACTATTCCATGTGAAGTCAATGGTCCCGCCGTCATCACCATTGGCAACTGCGAAATTGTGCACGTCCTCTGTTTCGATGAGAGCCCCGATTGGGTTAACTGGAGGACTTCCATTCTCGGTGTCCCCAAGAGCCACAATTCCTTCGATGCCGGGGCCACTGATGCCGACGTCATACCAGTCGAGACCGGTCTGCTCGCCGAACACGTTGTCGAATGGGAAGACACCAGGAACGGTAACCGTGAAGGCGGTGGCCTGGTTTTGCGGGCAGCAGCTGTGCTGCGCAACCACCTGCCCGTCGGCGGTGTCCATGATGAAGTAGTTGGTATCATCTCCACCAAGGTGGATATTGTAGGTGCCTGGGGAAAAGCTCGACATGTCGAGGTATCCATTGATCCGGACCGTGAAGTTTTCGCCGCCACCGTCCAGAAAGGCGTCGTTCCGGGTAGAGATGGTGCTTCCGTCTGGACCGTGACTTGCCCACGGGACAATCGCGTCAAACGAACTCAGTGGAGCGGGTTCGCCAGAGACATGAGCGTTGTAGTTGCCCTCAGGCTGGCCGTTGAGGATCACTCCAGCAGGATAGTGGTTCTCCTGATAGTTGAGCCCCGGTTGAGTCCGGTCGGGTGCGTAGGAACCGGGAACGAACTCGTTGATCGGAATGAAGGAGGGCTGTACGACTGGCGTCTCAGGGATGCTGTTCGGATCACTCGGATCGGTGTTCTGGGCGACTTCAAAGGCATCACCGGCACCGTCACCATCGGTATCGGCAAGGGTTGGGTCAGTTCCCGTGTCATTTGCATCTACTAGAATACCAGTTCCCGTTTCGACTCCGTCCAGCAGTCCATCACCGTCGGTGTCATCCGAGAGCGGGTTGGTGCCTGCGGTGAGCTCTGCTCCGTCGAGGAGTCCGTCATCGTCGGAGTCATCGTCCTGAGGATTTGTCCCTGCCGCAAACTCCTCGCTG
>DFWB01000161.1 GCA_002380675.1 Akkermansiaceae bacterium UBA4145 | reverse complement strand
ATTCTGGTAAGTGAATCGAGCAACGCCCTTACTTTTCATGCCGGATGGCGCCTTTTCCCACAGACACCAAGGATTATGTCTAAAAGACCCTCGGCCGAACTCGCGACCATGACCAGCAATNNGGTTCCACCGCTCAACAGTCGCCTCTTTCATGAGGCGCTCAGGTCTGCAGGCGTGGAATCTGAGTATCTTGAACTGCCGAGTGGAGGGCACGGCTTAAATGGATACAAGGGGCCGATGTGGGATGCGTGGCAGAAAGGGGTCCTCGCCTGGATGCGAAAGACCAAGGTCCTTGGCGGGCTTTGAGGGTCCAGGTGCCACGCGCCGTAAAGGGGGCTGCCCCCCGCCCCCTGTGCTTCCCTTCTGTAAGACATTCTGGTAATCGAATCTAGCAGACTCCTTGCCTCTGGGGCCGCATGGCGATTTTCCCCAAGGACACCAAGGATGATGAATAAAAGACCCTCGGCTGAACTCGCGACCATGACCAGCAATATGCGTATACCCCGGATCATCCTCCCCATCATTTCCCTGTCAGCATTTCCCGCACTCCCGTCAGTGGGGAATGACACCGCCTTTGGGGGAACGGCGGCCAGCCCCTATCCGGTGCACACCAAGGAGATTCGCATGGCCTCAGAACACATCACGATCCGGAGTGAGGCCTCAAGTAGCTCGTGGCTCTATACCTGCGACTTTGCCTTCGAGAACATGTCGAGTGATCCGGTCACCATCATGATGGGGATGCCCTTCTTTACGATGGGCGACGAGGAGAGTGGCGACTTCAACGCGGTTTTGCCGACAGACGAGCAAGCTGTAGCGGTAGGGAAGCCACTCGTATGGAAATTTACCGCGGCTGTTGATGGTAAAGCTGTTCGAGTGACCGAGGGAAAGCCAACAATCAATCCGGATCTGCTCGGCTCGGATTACAAGGTCGCCTACACGTGGCCCATGCACTTCCCGGCAGGATCAACTCGGAAAGTCCGCAATACCTATAAGCTGGCCTACACCAGTAGTGCCGGAGACAACTTTCTCGACTATATTCTGAAAACCGGCGGTCTTTGGCATAACGGCAAAATAGGGAGGTCGCGTCTTACCGTCATTCTCGACGATGAACGCTACATCCTTCCAGTCGGTGACAAGCCCCGTGACGCAACAATGGCAGGGACCATCACCCCAGGCGGATACAAGGTAAGCAGCAAGGGAGAGCAGGTCGTTATTGAATGGGACCTCAAGAACTTCGCGCCTAGCCAGGACCTGCAGGTCGTCCTTCGGGACCGCGAACTATTCATTATGGACGAGGTCGAGAGAAAGTCTCCTGCTGAGATGACGCGCTCGGAGCTGAGAAAGCTCCGGAATTTTCCCTACGCAGCGCACGGCTACGTCTTCAAGGACCAATCCCTCCGAGACTACTACGCAACCCTCTGGTATCCCATGGCCAATCCTGACTTCAAGGAGGCCGATCTTTCCGAGCGATCCAAGGAGTTGATTTCCACTGTGAAACGCTTGGAGGCGACCAAGTAGGCAGGCCCCCTATGTGTCTTGAGCTCGGATCCTGGTTTTATGGTTTTTTGACCATGGGGAACCGAGGTCGGCGCCTGAACCAAGAAGGGCCTGACCGGAGGCCCGTTTTCCATTAGGTGCGGTTCTCGCGCCGCTCCTGCCGCCTCGTTTAATCTGTACGGGTTACCCAAGCCCATTTTGATATAGCGGAGGATTGCTGATTCCATTAACGTATTGGAATTGGGAACATTGTCCGATGGTTGCCGGGATCACCCTGAGGTGAGCTCGTTTTCCGGGTCAGGTTCGCGTCAGTAATCCTGCGGGATTTGGGTGCGGACACCGCTACTTCACTTGGATGCTGTCCCTGCGCAAATCCGGCCCCAGCCCCCACCCCCTACACCCAATGAAACCCACTTTCCGATTTGGAGTGCTCCTCCTGCTACTCGGTCTTTCACCTTTCCTATACGGCGGACCACTCATTACCGAGTTTATGGCTGATAATGATTCCAGTCTTGCGGATGAGGATGGCGACTTCTCGGACTGGATTGAAATTCACAACCCCGACGATTCCTCAGTGAATTTAAATGGCTGGTTTCTCACTGATAATGAGGCGGAGCTTTCGAAATGGGCTCTGCCTTCGGTGACCCTTGAACCCGGAGGCTTTCTCGTCGTTTTCGCGTCGGGTAAAGATCGCAGGAATCCAGCCTCGGAGCTCCATACCAATTTCCAGCTCAACGCTGGGGGTGAATATCTTGCACTTCTGCAGCCCGACGGGGTGACGATGGCTAACGAATTCGGGCCCGAGTATCCCGAGCAGGACGAAGATCGGACCTATGGGTTGCCATTTATAGGTGCTCCCCTTGTGGAAGAAGGTGCCGATGCCCTGATCTATGTCCCACGCAATGACGGCCTTGGGTTAAGTTGGACGGAGGCAGGATTCGGCGGGTTCTTTGGCTGGTCGAGTGCCGAAACAGGGATTGGTTATGGATTGCAGATTCCCGGTCTCACGGTGCGGGATGTCCATTCAACGGTTCAGCTCTGGAGCCTCGAGCTTGCCGATGCGGCACTCAATGGAAGCAATGTAGCTAGTGAGACGGTCGTGGTGGCTCCGGTCTGTAACTTTCTTGATACCGGGGGCGATGGCAATTTTGGCAATAATCAACCGTTTCCCGGTGGAGGTGGAGATGATTACGTTGTTGAGGTGACGGGCACTATTATCGTGCCAACTGCAGGCACTTGGACCTTCGGCCTGAATTCGGATGACGGGGGGCGGATCCGCGTCAATGGAACGGACGTGATGGTTGATCCAACCTTTCACGCCACGACTAATAATTTTGGCTCAATCAACCTGAGTGCAGGGCCTCACACAATCGAGGCCATGTTCTGGGAGAGAGCCGGAGGATCGGCAATGGAGTTATTTGCGGCCCGGGGTTCGTTTACCAGCTTCAACAGCAACTTTCGACTGGTAGGGGATACCGAAAACGGCGGATTACCTGTCTTCACCACCCCGGACGGGTCAAGCGGTGGCGGTTTGATTGCAACCGATATTTCGGCGAGGATGGTTGGGGTGAATCGAAGTGTGTATGCTCGGATCCCATTCACTGTAGAAAATGCGGAGGATCTGGAGGCCCTTTCTCTCTCGATGCGATACAACGACGGGTTTGTCGCGTATATCAATGGGGAACGAGTGGCGAGCTCGAATGCCAGAGCTGGGACACCAGCGTGGAATGCGGGTTCCCTGTCCACACGGTCTGACCAGGACGCGTTCGAGCCGGAGGTGTTTAACATCTCGGGAAGTGTCGGAGTGCTCAACGAGGGAGGCTCCAATGTGCTGGCGATCCACGGCTTGAACAACACTATCTCCGATGATTCATTTTTGATTCTCCCGACGCTCGCCGGGGGTGGTCTCGGTCAAGGCGACCCGTTCTATTTTGATGATCCGACCCCGGGTGCAATCAACGCGACACCGACAAGTCAGGGCAAGGTCGCGGATACAAAGTTTAACCCGGACCGGGGGTTTTATGATGCACCGATTTCGGTGGAAATCACGACCGAGACGCCGGGGGCCACTATTCGTTACACGACCAATGGCGCGACCCCTACCGCGACTTCAGGTATTGTCTATTCGGGCCCGATCCGAATCAGCAGGACCACCACTCTTAGGGCAGCGGCTTTCAAACTTGGGCTGGATGCGACCAATGTGGATACCCAGACCTACCTCTTCACGGACGATATTATCCGACAAAGCACGGCCACCCCATCAGGTTGGCCGGGTGGCTCGGTCAATGGGCAGGTCTATCGCTATGGAATGAATACCGGTGTCGTAAATAGCGGAAATCCTGCCATTGGCGGTGTGAACCAGGTGAAAGAAGCGTTGGTGTCGATCCCCACTCTATCGATCGTTCTGGATCAGGCAGGTCTGACCAGCTCAGGGACCGGTATTTACTCAAACCCAGGAAGCAGCGGGTATGCCTGGGAGCGAGAGGCGTCTCTGGAGCTCATTCATCCTCCCGGATGGGTGGATCCGGATGGCAATGAAACGGGGTTTCAAACTGGGTGCGGGCTTCGCATCCGGGGTGGTTTCTCGCGGCGCACTCAGAACCCCAAGCACTCCTTCAGGCTCTTTTTTCGCGGCGAATACGGCGCAGGACGACTGAACTACAAGCTTTTTGGGGATGAGGGAGCGGAGGAGTTTGACAAGATCGACCTCCGGGGCCCTCAGAACTATTCATGGGCACAAGGCGGAACCAATGAGAATAGCTTTATCCGGGATACCTGGTCTCGTGATCTGCAGGGTGAGATGGGCCACCCCTACAAGAAAAGTCGCTGGTATCATCTTTATCTGAACGGGATTTACTGGGGGATGTGTGAGACCGACGAGCGAGCGGAGGCCAACTATGGAGAGATTTATTTTGGAGGAAGCGAGGACGACTATGACGTGGTTAAGTCATTTGGGAGCGTCACTGACGGCAACCGGTCCTCTTATGAGCGCCTGTGGCAGAAATGGCAGAGCGGGTTCACCAGCAATTCAGCATACTACAATATTCAAGGTAGAAACGCCGACGGAAGTCTCAATCCTGCCATCGAGAAGTTGGTCGATATAGATAACTTGATCGATTACATGATCATCACCTACTACACGGGTGACCGTGATGGACCCGGGTCGCGCTATACGCAACCCAATCCCAACAATTATTTTGGAGTCTACAACCGGGTGTCACCAGACGGTTACAAGTTCTTTGAACACGATAGTGAGCACTCGCTCGGCACCGGCGAAAATAACATGGTGACGCCTTTTACAAGAAGCACCTCGCTGAACCAGTTCAACCCCCACACTCTCCACGAGCGACTCGCGACTCAAAACTTGGAATATCGTACTAGATTCGCCGATCGAGTGGCGATGTATTGCTACAACGATGGACTCCTGACCGATGCGGCTGGAATTGAGAGAGTTAATCGAAGAGCGGATTATATCAGCCCAGCAATCTATGCGCATTCCGCCCGTTGGGGTGATACCAACCGAAGCCATGCAGCGTGGCTCGGAGCAGTTCAAGGGGTCAGAAATTTCATAACCGGTCGGGTGCCAACTCTTATCAGCCAACTCCGGTCAGTGGACTGGTATCCGGATGTCAGCCCCCCGATTCTCGGGCAGCATGGCGGAGCCATAGCGAGTGGTCGCCCACTGCTGATTGAAGGCGGTCCGGGAACCATTTATTATACCGTCAATGGCGAGGATCCAAGGCGACCTGGAGGAGGGCTGAGCCCGGGAGCAAGTGTTTACGAGGGAAGCACTACCACGGAGAATCTTGTGAGTGCCGGGTCGGTTTGGAAGTATCTGGACGACGGGAGCAACCAGGGAACGGCGTGGCGGCAGCCTGGTTTCGATGACGGGTCCTGGGAGTCCGGCCCCGCCGAACTGGGATACGGTGACGGTAATGAGGTCACAACGCTGTCATTCGGTCCAAATTCGAATGCCAAATATCCGACGACCTATTTTCGGCGGACTTTCAATGCAACTGAAGTGGCTGACTTCTCCCGGCTGAATATTGGTCTCCGCCGGGATGATGGTGCGGTGATTTATCTTAACGGTGTCGAGGTAGCTCGCTCAGGAATGCCTGCAGGAGTGATCAGCTATCTCACTAATGCTAATTCCGTTGCTGGCGGCGCAGACGAAACCACCTTTTTTAATCTCGAGGTTTCGGCTGACGCTCTCGTTGAGGGCGAGAACACTCTGGCCGTCGAGATTCACCAAGTCAGCGGGTCGTCAAGCGACATCAGTTTTGACCTGCGTTTGGATGGGACAAAGAGCTCTACCGAGAACCCTCTTGTTCTCTCCGTAGCTGGTTCGGCTGTCGTGCGCGCCCGTGTGCGTAATGGAAACGAATGGAGTCCTCTGACAGCAGCGACTTTCCTGGTGGATACAGACCTTGCTGATGGGACGAGTTTGGCGATTTCCGAAATTCACTATCGCCCCTCTGCCCCCAGAGATGCCGAGCTGAATGAAGGCTTCGACGAAAGTAGTGACTTTGAGTTCATCGAGCTCCTCAATAAGGGGTCCCGTCCAATCGACCTAGGCGGACTGGCCTTTACTACTGGAATCGGTTTTGACTTCGATTCTGCTGCCACAGGCACAACTCTCCTTGCGGGTGAAAGAATGGTGTTGGTCAATAATCTCGCCGCCTTCCAGTTCCGCTATGGAAATACACTACAGGTAGCGGGAGAATACGCTGGGGACCTTGACAACGACGGAGAGCAGCTTGTTGTTTCCGACTCGTCCGGTGAAGTCGTGCTGAACGTAACATACAATGATGCAGATCCGTGGCCAGCAAGTGCTGACGGTGAAGGGTATTCACTCGTTCTCATAGCCCCCGGGCGAGTGACAAACGTCAATTCCCCTGTGGCGTGGCGAACAAGTGCAGCAACAGATGGAAATCCGGGTGGGAGCGACGCTACTAGTTACAGTCAGTGGAGAACCGCAACAGGAATTGCTGATGATTCAGCAGATCCTGACGGTGATGGTCTTACCAATCTTATGGAATATGTCCTCGGAAGCAGCCCATCGAACCATTCTGACCAGGCGGCCCCTCAATCAGTTGTCCGTGAACTGGAGATTGACGGTGTGACAGAGTCCTACCTTACCATGGAGGTGCGACGCCGGATTGGTGCGGAAGATGTCCTGATTGAACCTCAATACAGCGAAGATTTGCTCACGTGGTCGGGCGGCGGGGAAAATATTACCCTCATTAGCGTGTCGAACAACGGAGACGGCAGCGAGACCTTAGTGTTCCGAGGGGTGTCGCCGGTTTCTGCCAACCGAACTCTCTATGTAAGGAGCCAATTTACACTTTCTCCTTAATCCAGTGCCCCCCCTACCTGCAGGCTTTCCTTTGGATTGCGAGGTTGAACTCTGGCTTCAGAGTGCTGTCGCTACCCTCTGGCGCACAGGCTGTTCATGACCAAGTCTTCCAGAGTATTGAGGTTCGGGCCCCACACGGCCCTCGCCCTTCTGCTGATCTTTTGCATCTTCGCTGCCATTGGTGAGCCTACGCAATCCGAAGGGCGTCCCCTTCCCCTTCCCATCACCTTGGCCTGGAAAAACGACATCCTGACCATCCATCACTCTGGTATTCCGGGTGGAAAAATCGATACGTGGTATCTTGAGGCTTACTGCCGGGCCGGGTCCACCGAGAGAAAGTGGGAGGACAGTCTGATTTCGCACGAAACAGAGCTGCTTTCAATCAATGAGGAAAGGACTGTGCTGAAGCTTCGCTGCACCCTCAGTGACGGAGTAATAATCGATCATGTCATTCGCGCCGTTCCCGATGGAGTCACTCTTGATCTTGTTGCCCGGAATCCTGGTAACACTGCCTCGTTGGCCCATTGGGCTCAGCCCTGCACACGCGTTGGCACTTTTACTGGGACGGGGCCCTCTGTGACAAATGACAAGTATGCCTACCTGAAGCGGTCTTTTATTTTTCAGGATAATGATGAAGAACCGGACTTCATGCCAACCACCCCCTGGGCAATGGAGGCGCGCTATGTTCCCGGGCAGGTCTGGTGTCCTGCCGATGTTCCCAGAACCGATGTCAACCCCCGCCCCCTTAACCCAAAGGCCCCCTCCTTAGGGCTAATTGGCTGTGTCAGCGGCGACGAGAAGTGGATCCTTGCCATGGCGTGGGAACCCTATCAGGAGCTGTTCCAAGGGGTCATTCGCTGTCTTCACAGTGATTTTCGGATAGGCGGTCTTGCCCCAGGTGAAGAGAAACGTATTCGTGGCCGATTCTACCTTGTGCCCAATGATTTCCCCTCATTGCTTGCCCGATATAAGGGGGAATTCCCTGATAAAAAGCCCCGGTAAACCAATCATCGAGGCAGAGAAGAAAAGGCGCCATCAGGCGTGTCATGTGGCCAAGTGTTCTATCAGCGTTTCGGGTTGGAACTAGGGATATTGGAGTAGTTCGCCAGCTTGCGAACGGCGAATGAGATTCATGAAATGGTTGGGCTGCTTCCATTCCCCGTCCCAATAATAGTCGTAGGATCGATTAATGCCGGTGCCCTCTCCTAGGTCATTCCAAGTGGCAAGCACGAGAATATCGGATTTACGTGTCTCGTTGAGAACCTGTTTGAGAATTCGATCGTCCTTGGCAATCAGGTCGTCGGCGGTTGCCTTTCGCTCTTTGCTTCCATTTCCCCTGCTGACGCCATCCCATCTGACCATCGAGTGACTAAGAGTGATCCCCCCTCGTGTCTCGCTGGCGTAATGTTCCGCGAGGTCAAATGTGTACCATTTGAAGTGGG
>DFWB01000109.1 GCA_002380675.1 Akkermansiaceae bacterium UBA4145 | reverse complement strand
GCGACTGAAAAACTCGTTCAAAAACTCCACGCTGGTCAGAACTCGCGTTCTGGCGGGGAAAAGAACAACGCTTCAGACCCCGAAACCGAAGCCATGCTCCGGGCACTCACATCTCGACTGAGAGAGCATTTCACCACTCATGTCTCAATATCCCACTCCCCTAAAAAGGGTCGTATAGAGCTCGAGTATTATGGGAACGATGATCTTGGCAGGCTTCTCGAACTGCTTGGAGTCCCCCCTGAAGAGCTGTAACCACAGCCTTTTATCCTCTTCATGCACGGCGACTCCAACAGCAGGTGGACTGTGCCACAATTTACCTTTGTCGGACTATCCCTCATCTTGCTCGTTCAAGGCTGCTCGAAAGAATCCCCCAATCTTCCCCCAGAACGAGAGATCACCGGCGGCAGTGCTGCCTACGCGCACACACGAGAGATCGTCTCGCTCGGCCCCCGTCCACCCGGCTCAGCAGCACTAAACAAAACGCGCGAGTATATTGCTTCAGAACTGGAGAAGTCTGGATGGGAAACGTTTCTCCAACCTTTCACTAAGTCAGTCGCCCCGATCGGGAAGCGAGTAGAGTTCACAAATCTGATCGCCCGCCATAGTGGGTCTACGCACTCACAGATCAAGGTCCTGCTTGGTGCCCACATTGACTCTAAATACTATCCAGATCGCCGCTTTTTAGGAGCTGACGATGCAGCCTCTGCTGTAGGGGTGATACTGGAAATTGCACGGCGTATCGGTAACGACCCCGATAAGGCGTCCAGAGTCGAATTGGTTTTTTTCGATGGAGAAGAAGCCTTCGGCCAGAACATCAGCCCTAATGATGGACTTTACGGGAGCAAGTATTACGCGGAAAATTGGCGGAAGTCCGTGGAGAAACCTGCCGCCGGCATCATTCTCGACATGGTAGGTCACCGGAATCTCAGTATTCGATACCCCTCCGATACTCCAGCTTTCTTGGAACAGGAACTACTGAAAGCAGCGCGAAATGCGGGTGTCGAACATAGATTTAAGAAGGCCCTCAACCCCATTCTCGACGACCACGTCCCCCTTAATAACGCAGGAATTCCGACGTTGGATATTATTGGCGATTTCTCACAATTCTTCTGGTGGCATACGGAAGCTGACAATCTCAAGCGCATCTCCACCGAGAGCCTCGATATAAGCCTCAGGGTTGCCTCCGAGATTCTCGGAAATCTCCTCGCAGAGTAGAAACTCTGCCCGTTTCACTGAGTCCTCCATTTTTTTCCTCGTTCAGGTTGAGGGATCCCCGGTGGCGTCTACACTGCGGGTTCATGCTCGGTCATCGCCACTCACTTGTTCTCACCCTTTCCGTTGCTGTTGCTTACCTTATCCACAACGCGGAGCTGGCCGCATTGCCCCCTCTTGACGAGATCATGGGTCTTTCCTCAGGAAACTCTGTTCAGTTCAACCCTGATGACCCCAATCATGAATCCATGGCCCGGTTAGAATATCTCGGACATACGATCTCAGATGATGGAGACTACCAATATTGGTACGATATCATAAGTGGCCACCGGGCATGGACGAGAGATGTTTCATTCTGGATCAGTAACGCCGATACCATCACCAATCTCAGCGAGAACAATTACACTGAGACCGGTGTTGAATGCGTTCTGCAGCATTGGTGGGGTGTACCCATGGCCTCGGTCGGACTGGATATCTGGGGTGGACACCGCGATTCTCAGAACAGCCCTTCTCACGGCATTGGAAATTCGTGGAACCTGACGACAAGCCATCCAGACCCCCTCATTAACCAGTTTCACGAACCAATTGACTATGCGGCCCCCGGATTTTTCAGCGGTCAGCCCTCTGCGTTCTACTGGGGACCCCCGTCTCGCGTCGAAGACTCCCTGTCGCTCTCTGACGGCACTCGAGTTTGGAAATTCGAAAAGAACCACTACGCCCCGCTGGTCAATAACAGCGTCCTCTATCCATTTGCTGGCCTCTGCGGCACCTTTATCATCGAAAGCACTAACCCACCGGCTGACGACTCCTTTGGCTGGTCGACCTATCACAACACCACCGTGGATGGCTCCCGCTCGCAAGTCACCGCCTATGGATACCTGCCTGGCCCCGGAGACGGGGCATCAGAAAAAGACCTCGTCCTCGAAATACGACGTATGGGGGAACTCCTTGATTTTTCGTGGAACGGCGAGAACGGAAAGCAGTATGATCTAGTAAGCAGCCAGAGTCTCAGAACCCCTCCCACGAGCTGGGAGCCATACAACGACGGAGAAACTGTATTTGCCAATATCCCAGATGCAGGAACTGGAATGAACACCCTTCGCGGAGTTCACCTGATTGGTGCGAAACGCTTTTTTGCCATTGTGGAAGAAGACCTTGGCACCCTGCTTAACGAAAATTTTGATAGTGTTGAAAGCCTACCCCCGGGATGGACAACTATTGGATCCGGATCAACCGCGTGGGAGGTCGGCATCCCCGGGGAGACTCTCTTCGGCCCGATAACTGCTCACAGCATCCCTCATTGCGCAGGCACTAACCTTTCTGGAGACTATACGGGGTCTCAGGACATTTCTCTGATTACGCCGGCAATCCAGATCCCGGCATCTGGAGCGACCCTCAGATACCGGCAGTGGCTCGACACAGAGGGCGATGGCGATGCTGGCACAATCCGGGTTCTTGACGCCGATAACAACAATCGTCTCATCGAGGAAATCGTCGGCAATATTGAATGGAATGACACTGCATGGGACACTCCTCAACCTGTGATCCTCCCCGATTCAGTAAGCGGGAGACGTATCCGAATCGAATTCCGATTTGTCAGCAATGATTCTGACCCCCAGAGCTTTGCAGGCTTTTACCTCGACGACATTGTTGTCCAGTCAAATTGATTTGATTACGGAGAACTCCTCATCAACGATCACCTTTCACTTGGGCAGCACTCTAAATCACAGCCATGTCCCTGACTTTTCCCATTAACCCATTTTGTCTGGGCTCCGCCCTTCTTACAGCCGCGCTCTCGCTGGGAGCTAACGCAGGGGAGGCGGAGCTGAAAGAGGACTTCGCTTTCTTTCAAGACCCTACGTGCGTGGCTCTCAAAACTGAAGTGGGAAAGAAGGATCTCACGCGCTTCAAAAGCACTCTTCTCCGGGATGTAGCGAGACAACTCCTTGAGGGAAGCTACGACACTAGACATCGAGCCACCTCCTATCAAGCTTACCCCTCTCCCTCTGCGCTTCAGCGTATGATTAAGCTTGGCGATGGATTCAGCCGCTACGAGAACATCACTGGAATCTACCTCGAAGCTGGCCGCCACGTTGTCCTCGTTGGAGACACAGGTGGCAGAAAAATATCTCTTCTGATTCCTGAATGGACGCGAAAGCCTCCCCCGGGAATTGAGCCCTCAAAAGACCCCGCTGGCTGGGGGCTGAAGCGCCAGGAAATCGGTATCGAGCCGGGGCTCAATACCATTGCCGTCAAGAAGCCCGGGTTAGTCTACCTGAACTACTACGACCAGAAACCCGAGCAGGCCCCTCGGATTTTGGTTCATTTCCTGACTGGCAAGGTGAACGGATATTTCGATAGCAGCCAACACGACAACGAGGATTGGAACAAGCTTCTCGATAATGCTGTAGCCCCCATTCTTGATGCCCGTGGCAAGCACATCCAAGTCGCCTACCCCGTAGAGTGGTTTAACATTCACACCCGGGGAAAGGGAGCGGAACTCATGCGGAATTATGACACGATGCTCCTTCACCATTACACTATTTTGGGTCTGGTCAAATACGACAAGATCCCACCCAACCGCATTCTCGCGAGGGTCAATTACAACTACTACATGTTCAGGGACCGTGACGGGGTAGCCTATTTTGGAAACAAGGGAACAATGCGAATGGTGGCAGATCCCGATGTCGTAACCAAGGGAGACCCCTGCTGGGGATTCTGCCACGAGGCAGGCCACGTCCTTCAATTACGACCTCAGATCACTTGGGGCGGAATGACTGAAGTAAGTTGTAACATCTTTTCGATGTACACTCGCGGCAAGATGGGCAATCCAAGCCGCCTTGCTAGCCAGGACAACTATACCAAAGCACGAAAATCGATCATCCAATCTGAGCCAAAGATTTCCTATCTCCAGGACCCAGACGTCTTCAACCGTCTCGTGCCTTTCTGGCAATTGCACTTGTTCTTCACGAAACACGGCCACCCTGACTTCTATGCAGACGTGATGGAGGAAATGCGTAAACAGCCCGATGCTGGACGAGGAAACGATTCAATTCGTAATCAGTTCCAATTCGTCCGTATTTGCTGTGATGTAGGTAAAGTCGACCTCACAGAATTCTTTGAAGACTGGGGCTTCTTTCGAGCAGGAGAGATCATAGTGAAGGATTATCGTAATTATCATTTCGTCGTGACGCCTGAAATGGTCGATGAAACCCGTTCTTACATCGCCCGGAAGAACTATAAAAAACCTGCAGAGGACCTGACGCTCCTTCGTGACTAATACCATTTCATGAGGCCTTCCATCGCACAGGATTCCCAGCTGAATTCTTCCTGCCCGTGAAAGCGCTGATACCCCTTTTAGCTGGCATTGTGGTTACCGGCTGCAGAGAGGCCGAAGAACTTCAGGATGCTGCGGTAGAGACTGGGTTGGAGATTCAGGTTATCACATCCTACCATGGGCGAGTGGCACTCGACCTCACTGATCAAGCCTCCGTCCTGTCTGAGGTGATCATCCGTAGTCAAGCCGACTATGAAGGATTTCTGACCAAGATTCCAAAGCGTCAAATCACGAGAACCAAGCCAGCACCTCCAAGCGAGGACCCTTTACTCAAGCAGCCATCTATTGACTTCGAGAACTCCATGATGCTGGTAGCTATCCGGTCGGACTCGATGTATGTTGCACCTGAATTCAAATCTATCACCTGTGACAAAAATG
>DFWB01000372.1 GCA_002380675.1 Akkermansiaceae bacterium UBA4145 | reverse complement strand
TTCGACACCCCGAGCACCTCGTAGTAATCTCGTGTAGATCCCATCTATGATTCCTCCTCCATCTCTTCCGAAGGTTCTTCCGATTGCGGCGTCCGGGAAACAACCACGTTGGCAGGACGCAGCAACCGCTCCCCCATCTGAAACCCTCGCCTGATCACCCTCAGGACGCTACCTTCAGGAGAGGCCTCGCAATCTTCCTGCGATACCGCCTCGTGAACTGCAGGATCAAACATTTTCCCCTCTGCTGAAACCTCTTCGACTCCCTGACCAGACAGAAAGTCATCCAGCTGCTTCTTCACCATCTCCATTCCCCGAAAGATCATCGACTCCGCATCAGCAGAAGCGGCATCCAGCCCCATATGAAAGTTGTCAAGGACAGGAAGGAGCTCCTCAAGCAGAGATTGATTGGCATACCGACGGGCTTCTCCCTTCTCTCTTTCCATCCGCTTTCGGAAGTTCTCAAGATCCGCTGCCGAGCGAATTGCTCTTTCGCGCCATTCGGCGACCTGCTCCTCAAGTGACGGCTCCTGATTGTCTTCCTCCTCGACCACCGAGTCATCGGCCACCTCCCCTTCCTCGGGAGAAGGATGTTCTACGTCCTGAAAATTCCCCGAAGCATCCTCGGGAAGAGGCTTCTCACTCTCTGCCTCGCTGGAAGAATCTTGTTGCATGGGGAGACCAATACCCGCCACTCATCAGCGGTCAACCCTGAGCATCCGCGATCCACAGGTTCATCACCTTCTTCTAACCGCCCTCAGCCTTCTTTTCCAAGGCATCCAGAACAGCTTCAAATTTCTGCGTATTTTCTTCCCGGGCCTCACATAGCTTCCTGTGAGCCTCCAGCAGGTGCGCAGCATCCAAGCCCTCGGGCTCCCGCTCCTGGAGGGGCAACAGCGTTTTCCGAACATCGTGAACATGGCCCTGCCATTCACTGTCGTCAGGGTCGATCTCGAGTAACTTTTCGAGGCCAAGGTCCTCCAGCGACTGCCGATTACGATCACAAACGCCATTCAGATGCATTCTCCCCCCTCCAATTCTCGACAGGCGCATCGCAAGGCCTGCCAGTGTTCCCATGAATGTCGAGTCCATCGCGGGACAATCCAGCAGATCGATGACGAAGCTCGTCTCCCCGCCTTCCATCCTGCTCTCCACAAAACCCTTTAAGGCTGGGCTCGTTGAAAAGGACCCCTTTCCATTCAAACGAATCCAAACAAAACCATCGGTGGCTCCGACATCAAGAGAGTCGTCTTTTATCAATTCGTGAGGGGCGGCAGTTCGAGGTGCAGGATACGACAAACAGGCTCTTCCGTCAATCACACAGGGTCATCACTCCCACAAATAGGATTGCTTGGTCTCAACGAGCCGTTCCCCGCGATAGTAGCTCAGATGCCAGGAAAGAACACGTCCCCCCTCAAGATAGACTGGCCCCGTGACCTGAAATTCAGCCGCACCCCGGAACCCCGGAACAGCCTTGATTACAATTTCACGGGTGGCACTACCTGTGGCAGCCTGCCGATATTGAAACACAATCCTGACTGGCTCATCCGCTCTCTCAGCAGGTCCATTCCACTGAACGCTGTAATAATAACCGAGACGATCACGTTTCTCCGCGGCTGTTACCGCCCCATGGAAACGCCGCAATTGTTCCGCTCTCGGCGTATTCATTTCACGTTCCAGAGTCAACGACCGCAGGTGATATTGCCTGAACCCAAGGGTATTCTCGATAGATGAGCATGAGATTACCCCAAGAAAAGCAGCAAGAGCGAGCCAGCGCACACCTTAAGGGCAACATGGTCTGGGGCCCTCATCAAGGACACGTTTACGAACAATTCCCAAAATCGGATTCACCTGAACGTCTTTGCTGTCATAGTAGCCTCGTGAGCTCCGAGATTAAGGAAAGACTCAACACCTTCATCAAGGCTCAGGGCCTGAGGCAGACCCCTCAACGCGATGCAATCGTGGATCTTATTTTTTCCACCGATGAACACTTCACGCCGGATGAACTGTGGGAAAAGCTCCGGGGAACCGATGCCCGTACATCGCGGGCGACTCTCTACCGGACTATCGGCCTGCTCATGGAGGCGGGACTGCTTCAGGAAATCGATCTCGGCGATGGACAGACCACCTACGACCCGAACTTTCTGGATAAGCCTGCGCACAATCACCTCGTCTGTGTAGACTGCGGTAAAGTAGTCGAATTCGAGGATGACCATCTGGAGGTCCTCAATGACTGTGTCACCCGGAGACTGGGATTCAGTCCCGTCAAACAATCACTCCGCATCGAAGCCTGCTGCGATCAGATTCGCTCGACGGGACAGTGCGCGAACCATATTGAGGCCCGCCTCCAAGGGAAACGCTTTCCGGGTAAGAAACGGTAACTTGGACTTCCCGATAAGCTCAGGTATCGCGCCATAACTTCCCCTGCATCAGAGCCGGCGAGCCCCTGTCACCAACGCCTCGGGCTACGCCATGCCCTGCTACTTCGATGCTTTGACCTCCTCACAACCTCCTGTTACTGATCAGCCTCACATGAATTCAGTATACGGGGCACCCTCTTACGAACTGACATCGGACTCCGTGACCCTTTCGGTCACCCGAACCGGAGGCATGCTTGGGCCTGTGACCTTCACCTCCGGAGAGACCCTCTTCAGTCCCTACGCTCTGGCACCCTGGCAACCGGACGAACTCGAAGGCGACATGCCCAATCTCCTGAAATACCTGCGGGGAGACTTTTTCTGCCTTCCATTTGGCCCGCAGGACAAGGGAGCTCCCCACGGAGATACCGCCAACGCAGACTGGCACCTTGTCCAGCATGAGAAAAACCTTCTTCACCTCGCGATCGAGCCTGGCGACGTTGGAGGAAAGGTAGAAAAGATTATTCGCCTCCGGCCAGGGCATGCCGTGATCTACTCAGAGCACCTCATCTCAGGGCTGGAAGGAAATTTCAGCTACGGCAACCACCCCATCCTTGATTTTTCCAACCTCGATGAAGGCGAGGGCCGCATCACGACGTCGCCCTTCCGCTGGGGCTCGGTCAACCGTGGTCTTTTCTCTGACCCAGCAGCAGATGAATACCAGACACTCTTGCCCGGCGCTCACTTCAGCACTCTCAAGGAGGTAGCTCTTGCCGACACACCTCCAGACTCTCGCAGCTCTGCCAAAAGCTCCGGGACCACCGACCTGACCTGCTACCCCTCCAGAAAGGGTTTTGAGGACCTGGTCATGCTGGTGAATGAGGATCCCACCCCCGAGCAGCCGTTTGCCTGGACCGCCGCGGTTCTGAATGATCACGTATGGTTTTCACTCAAGAACCCATCCGATTTCCCTGCTACATTGATGTGGATCTCTAATGGGGGGAGGCGTAGCTCTCCCTGGGAAGGCCGGCATCTGGGTCGCATTGGTCTTGAAGAGGTATGCTCTTACTTCGCTGAGAATGTTACTGCTTCGAGGCAGAACCTTCTGCACGAAGAGGGAGTTCCAACGACCCGGTCCTTTTCCGCTGACAAGAAGGTTTCCCTAAAAATCCTCCAAGCAGCCAGCCCCGTCCCTCCGGGCTTCGGGGCAGTGGCTTCAATCCTGCCCAAGGGGCCTGAAATGGTAGCTCTTACCTCGGATACCGGCATTACCATCGACGTTGCGGCGCAGTGGGAATTTGTAGTAAACCCTTCCTGATGCAGGGCACTTCTGCGCCCTCTCCGGACTCGCCCACCGCTTATGCCACCCGAAAATTAGCGGAACGGGTAAAAATATATCTCTCACGGGGCTACGATCGCATTCCCCGGTCGAAAAATCGTGCATCCTGCTCCGCACTCCCCTTCACTTTCACCCACACACAGGGTAAGAAGCCCTGAAAACAAACGGATACTTCCCTTTCGACACCATGAGTCATCCCCGCACAACTGACGATCTCACTACCGCAACCAGTAATATTCGCAGCCTCGTGGAAGGCCACCTTGAAGATACCGGCGGCCTGCTGCGCCTCTCGCCCAACTGGGTGCCCCGCTCGTTTCTCCAACCTGGACTAAGGATCAAGCTTCACCCCGATGACACCTACGCCTACGGACTGAGCCGGGGAGGAATTGATGAGCGTTGGTTTGCTTCAACGACTGAATGCGCCAATGAGGGCCGGGTTCACGACGAGGGGCTCTCCTACGTGATCGTCGGAAGAGAGCGCTTTACGCTACGCGAGGCGGTAGCCGAATGTGGAGCAGATCTGATTGGGTCCAGCATTTGGGACAAATACAGCAAGTGGCCAGTCTACTCGAAATTTTTCGACAACATGGGCCCCATCCCCCACCACATGCACCAAAATGCGGAGCAAGCGGCGCTGGTAGGACAAGAGGGAAAGCCCGAAAGTTACTACTTCCCCCCCCAGCACAATAACGTCGGCAATAACTTCCCTTATACCTTCATGGGATTTGAGCCAGGAACCACACGGCAGCAAGTCTACGATTGTATTGCAAACTGGCACAAGGGTGACAACAAGATCCTCGAACTCTCCAAGGCTTATAAACTACAGCCGGGAACTGGCTGGCTTATTGATCCCTGTGTTCTTCATGCCCCGGGATCCCTTTGCACATATGAACCTCAGTGGGGATCGGACGTCTTCGGAATGTATCAGAACCTGGTCGAAGGCCGGGAGGTTCCTTGGTCTCTGCTGGTTAAGGATATGCCCGAAGACAAGCACGAGGACATCGACTTTATCATCGACCAGCTCGACTGGGAAAAGAATGTTGACCCGAACTTCAAGGACAATCACTACATGGAGCCCGTCACCTCTGAAGAGGGAGAGGGCTATCACGACAAATGGATTGTCTATGGCAAGATTGATGGAGAGCAACTGTTCACAGCGAAGGAGCTCACTGTTGAACCGGGGCAGCAATGCACCATAAAGGATGGGGGCGCCTACGGACTGATCGTGGTTCAGGGAGAAGGGCGCGCGAACAAGCTACCTCTGAACTGTCCCAAGCTCCTTCGCTTCAATGAGCTTTCTCAGGACGAATTCTTTGCCACCGAAGCTACGGCAAGGGGTGGGATCACCTTTGTAAACACCTCAGAGACAGAACCCCTTGTCTGCCTCCGCTATTTTGGACCGGAGGCCCAGCCTGACGCACCCGCAATGGGAGCCCACAAAGCGAAATAGGCATCAACGCTCTGTCTCCGCTGGTCTGCTGACCATGAGCTCCAGCACGGAAATGACAGCCTCGGCCTCTACGCTCGAGCAATGCCGCCGCTCAAAGCGACGATGGCTCCTTGCCCAGTGGTCTTTTGTGGTCCTCCTTACAGTCTCTATCATGGTTGGACTGGGAGGTCCCGTAGCCCGGCTAAAGCAGACCATTGTGATGGCCGACAACCAGTTCATCTCCGATTCATCCTACGAGCAGATGATCCAACATACTCTTCTGGCAGGAAAGCTCGGCCTCGTCATCGGCATCGCGGCCTTTTTGGGATACCTTTTTGCCGCCATCATGCACCATCGATCCAAGCTCAAACTGCAGCAGGCTCGTGACCAGAGCACTTATCTCGACGGGCCGGAGCTCTCCGAGGAGAAGGAGGGTGGAACCTAGGACCTTCTGAGCAACTTTTCCCTTCCCCGCCCCGCCCCTGACCCTCTAGGTTTCTTCCCGCTGCAGCGTCACCCGTATCGCTCATACCCCACTGCACTTGAAATCACACAACTCTTAATCATGCCCAGCAAACCTGCACTGCACAACGCGATGTGGCCTGGACTCGTCGGCAAGGGCGAGGACGAAGGTCAGGAACCACCCATCTCACTTGAGCGCATGCTCGAACTGACCGCTGCCGCCGAGGTAGATGGTCAGAAGTTTGATGGCATCGATTACTTTCTTTTTCTTCCTCATACTGACCCAGAAGCCAGCGACGATGAACTCAAGAGAATAGCCGACTTAATTCAGGGAAAGGGATTCGACATCGGCTCCCTTGTTGCGCCGGTCTGGCCGGGAACCATCGGTGATTCGGCGATGGGGTCGGACGAGCAGCAGGCCAAGTTCCTTGACGCCGTCAAAATGGCCTGTCGTGTCGCCAAGGTCTTCAACGATCATGGCGCACGCAAATACGGAGTTATCCGTATCGATTCTGCCGAATTTGGCGTCGCCAAATTCCTCGAGAATCCCGGCAGCAATCTCAAGCGCATTGCGGCAACCTTCAGAGAAGCAGCCAAAATAGCTGCCGACCACGGCGAACGTCTCGCCGCCGAAGGTGAAGTATGCTGGGCTGGACTCCATTCGTGGAAAGCTGCCGTCGCCCTGATGGAGGAGGTCGGCATGCCGGAATCTCTGGGCTTCCAGGCTGACTTGGCCCACACCTACACATTTATGCTGGGCTACAACGCTCCTGATGACGGACTCCTTCAGAAAGATCATACCGAAGAGCAATTCTGGGAGGCTTATAAGGAAGTCACCGACGCCCTCCGCCCATGGACCATCGACTTCCACGTGGCTCAGAACGACGGCGAGGTCCACGGAGCTGGCTCCCACGATAAAACAGGAAAGCACTGCCCGGCCGATGACCCCAATGGCAAACTCGATATTACCAAGTGTGCAGGTTACTGGCTCGAAGGCGCTCAAGAACGGGGCATCCAGCACATTTGCTGGGACGGGTGCATGTTCCCGAACGAAACCCTTGAGAAGCCCGAAACCTGGAACGCGATCCTCAAAGCCATGATCGATGTGCGCGATTCCCACGGATGGGAATAGCCGAGGCACCGGAAATTCGAACTTTTACTACGATTCACACCATGAGCGAAAAAAAACCACTAAACATCGGCCTTGTCGGGTACGGCTTCATGGGCCGAACCCATAGCAATGGCTATAAAAGGGTAAACGACTTCTTTCCCGACGTCGAATATCGTCCAGTCCTCAAGGCTATTTGTGCCCGAAACGAAGAACGAGCGAATGAGTTCGCCTCGCAATGGGGCTTTGAGTCTGTCGAAACGGATTGGCAGGCCCTGATCGCCCGTGACGACATTGACGCGATCGACATCTGCACTCCCAACGACACTCATGCCTCCATCGCCATCGCGGCCGCAGAGGCGGGCAAGATGGTCCTCTGCGAGAAACCCCTTGCCCGCACTACGGAGGAAAGCCTACCCATGGTTGAAGCCGTCGAGAAAGCCGGGGTTCCCAATACGGTCTGGTACAATTACCGGCGGGTCCCAGCGGTCACTCTTGCCAAGCAGATCATTGAATCCGGCAAACTTGGCAAGATATTCCACTACCGGGCAAACTTCCTCCAGGACTGGACCATTAGCGAAGAGCTCCCCCAGGGAGGAGAGGGCCTGTGGCGCCTCGATGCGGCTGCCGCTGGATCCGGCGTCACTGGTGATCTGCTTGCACACTGTATCGATACAGCAATCTGGTTGAATGGAAGCATCAGTGATGTCTCTGCAGTGACCGAAACATTCATCAAGGAACGCGTTCACACCGCTACCGGGGAGAAACAGGCAGTCACCATTGACGACGCCTGCCTTTTCCACTGCCACTTTGCCAACGGATCTCTGGGGCTCTTCGAGTCAACTCGATACGCTCGGGGCCACAAGGCACTCTACACTCTCGAGATCAACGGCGAAAACGCCTCCATTCGATGGGATCTCCACGACCTCAATCGTCTTGAGTATTTCGATCACTCCGACGAGAGCACGGTGCGTGGATGGCGCAGTATCCATATAAGTGATGGGGATCACCCTTACTTGGACAAATGGTGGGTTCCCGGTCTTTGCATAGGCTATGAGCACACCTTCGTTCACCAGGTAGCCGATTTCCTGACCTCACTCAGCAGCGGAGAGCCGTGTAATCCCACTTTCCGGGACGCCCTCGAAACCGCTAGAGTGTGCGATGCGGTCCTCGCCTCCGCAGCTGAGCGGAGCTGGAAGGATGTCTAGGGCCAGGCGTCACAAACCGGAAAAATTTTCAAGCCTTCCCTGCTCGAGCTGGGAAGGCTTTCTTATTTCTTGGAATCCTCCTCAATTACTCGACAAAAAAATTTGGACTCCTCAGGTCAAAGGTGGCACACCATTCTGCGAGTAACACCCGCACACATATGCTCCAGCAAGGTATTCTTAATCCTCAAGTTTTAGACCTCATCGCCCGAATCCGGCATACCAACACCCTCGTGATCTGCGACTGGGCATTTCCTTACTGGAGTGAAATTGAAACTGTAGACCTAGCTCTCACACGGGGCATTCCCAATGTTCTCGATGTCCTCAAGCTCCTTCAACCAAATTTCAAAGTTGGCCACATCTGGCAGGCCGAAGAATTCCTCGCAACAAATCCGAAGGAGACCATCGAGGCCTTCGATCAATGTTTTGCCTCTTTCTCCGAAGCCAAGGTCATTCGTGAGCCGCACCCGGAATTCAAAACCCGCGTGCCGGGAGCTGTTGGATTGATCCGCACGGGTGACCCTACCGCCTATGGCAATGTCATCATCGAATCCGTCTAGCGGAGACAATACCGCAGACTGAATCAATTAGGAACTGCGATCGAATTAAGCGACTTATCTGAGTCTTCACCGCGACGCTTCTCTCTCCAACCCTAAATCAAATTCATGAAAGCCATCGAATTCACCCAGCCAGAGGTCATTACTATGATCGACCTGCCAGAGCCGCCAGCGCCCGGACCGGGGGAAGCCCTCGTGCGCACGCACCGAATGGGAATTTGCGGAACCGATCTCTCAGGGTATCTCGGCAAGATGCCCTTCTTTTCTTACCCTCGGATTCCCGGCCATGAATTGGGATTGGAGGTCCTCGCGCTGGGCGAGGGCGTAAGCCATCTTCAGATTGGAGATAAGTGCTCTTTGGAACCCTACGTCAACGATCCTTCCTCAACTACGAGTAACAAGGGAAACAGCAACTGCTGTCCCGGAGTTCAAGTCCTCGGCGTCCACTCTGACGGGGGCCTGCGACCCCAGTGGCTCTGCCCTGCCCGCAAGCTTCATCCAGGAAACAACCTTTCTTACGATCAGCTCGCGCTGGTTGAAACCTTGGCCATTGGATACCACTCCGTTGTCCGGGCCAATCCTCAAGCAGGAGAAACGGTTCTTGTGATTGGAGCAGGGCCAATCGGCTTGGCGGCCCTTGAATTCTTACGCCTCAAAGATCTCAATGTCATCGTCATGGACATGGTGGAGAGCCGCCTTGAATTCTGCCGGAATCATCTTGGCGTAGAGCACACCATCCTCTTCAATCCAAATGGGGATCCGCTTTCTGAACTTCAAGGTATCACCGGCGGAGAGCTTGCCGATATCGTCATCGATGCCACCGGAAGTGTCCGATCGATGTCCTGTTGCTTCGAATATGCGGCCTTCACCGGCCGCGTCATTTACGTAGGCATCACTACGGAGAACCTTTCATTTCCACACGCCCCCGTGTTTCATCGCCGGGAGCTGACCCTCCTTGCAAGCCGGAATGCACTTCCAGAGGATTTCGGCAAGATCATCGAACTCATTGCCGCAGGAGACATCAACACGGACATCTGGATTACCGACCGCCTCAGCTTCCAGGATGTTCCTGCCGATTTCGCCGCCTTCACCGATACTGGGCGAGGCACCGTCAAGGCCCTTATCGAGATCCCTTGAAAGCCGATAACGTGACGATCCCACACGGTCGAATCACGCCTAGCCAAATTTGACCAACTGCCCAGACCCAGCTACACTGCGTTCGGATAAACGTCATGTTCCTTAAGCTCCTCACGATCTTTATTCTCGTGCCCATCTTGGAGCTATCACTCCTTCTTCGGATTGGGAGCAAGATCGGATTCGAAGCCACGCTGGCCATCATTCTCCTGACCGCATTCATCGGCGCGATCCTAACCAGGACGCAAGGATCAAAGGCTCTCTCAAGCTTCCGGAATGCCCTCGCGGCAGGAAAGCTACCTCATCGCGAAGCCCTCGATGGCTTACTGATCCTGCTCGCTGGAGCCGTTCTTCTCACACCGGGTTTTCTCACCGACACTGCTGGATTCCTTCTGCTTTTTGCTCCGACCCGTGCCGCTATTCGCGACCGCTTGAGCACCTACCTGAAAAAACGAATTCAAATTATTCCCCCTGGCACGCAACAGGACCCATCCGGGAAACAGGCCGGTGACACTGACTTCATCGACGTCTAATACGCCGATTCTGGCACGTCAGGCTTTTGCCGCAACTTGACCTCTGGTCATGCGTTTATCTTAAACTGGGAAGATTTGCAGCAATACTCGCTGCTAGGCTTGCAACTTTGCATCCTAAACCAGAAGCTCCGCTCATGTGGAAGGGACGCTTCACACAGCAAACTGCCGATCTGGTGCAACGTTATGGAGAGTCTGTCTCCTACGATTGGCGTCTTTTCCCGCACGATATAGCGGGCTCCATCGCGCACGCGCGCGCTCAAATGAACGCCCGCCTCCTCACCGAGGAAGAATTCGGCCAGATTGAAACCGGGTTGCGGGAGATCGAGAGGGAAATTGAAGAAGGCGAGTTCGAGTTCTCCAGTGAACTCGAGGATATCCATATGAATATTGAGGCCGCCCTGACCCGGAAAATTGGGCCAGCCGGATCCAAATTACACACCGCACGCAGCCGGAATGATCAGGTTGCGACAGATACAAGACTCTACTGCCGCTTCGCCATCGACTCAATCTTGTCATTGACCGCTGGCCTGCAGAAGGCCCTCTTGGCGCAGGCGGAAAACCATGCTGCGACGATCCTGCCTGGCTATACCCATCTGCAGCGTGGACAGCCTGTGACAGCTGGACATCACCTCCTTGCCTACGTAGAGATGCTGGAAAGGGATAAGCAGCGTCTCTCGGACTGCCGAAAGCGCCTTAACATTTGCCCTCTCGGATCTGGGGCCTTAGCTGGCTCAACCATTAACCTCGATCGCAGCGCCATCGCTCAGGAACTGGGATTTGACGGAGTATCCACCAATTCGATGGATGCCATCGCAGATCGAGATTACATTGCAGAACTTCTCTTTATTCTCTCTCTCCTCGGGGCTCACCTCTCACGCCTCAGCGAGGACCTTATTCTATGGTGCAGCGCGGAATTCGGATTTGCCACGCTGAGCGACAGACACACCACTGGATCATCTCTGATGCCTCAGAAAAAGAATCCAGATGTTTGCGAACTCACTCGCGGAAAAACCGGCCGACTGATAGGCAACCTTGTCGCTCTTCTTACCGCACTGAAAGGCTTACCCCTCACTTACAACCGGGACCTGCAGGAGGATAAGGAGCCTCTCTTTGACTCAGTGGAGACCCTCACTCTGGCCCTCGAGGTCAACGCTGAGATGATTTCCTCGATGGATCTGAATATCGAGAACTGCCGCAAAGCGGCCCAAGACCCATTACTTCTCGCCACTGATCTTGCCGACTACCTTGTCAGAAAAGGCGTTCCATTTCGTGATGCACATGAACTCGTGGGTAAAGCAGTGGCCTACGCAGAGGAGAAAGACACCACACTGGATGCCCTGGATCTCAGTCTTATTTCTGACAAGTTCGGAAACGATACTGGGGCCGTTTTCAATCTGGAAGGAGCGCTGAGAGCACGCTCTAACCCGGGATCTCCCTCGTTTGAAAACGTCATTGGTGAGATCCAACGGTGGAAGACAGAGCTCGCTTAAGGCAATTCCAGAACCGGTCATCACTCGCGATAACTTCCCCACCCCCAATTTCTTTCTACCCTCTTAACAGATGAAGCGCCTCTTATCCGCTCGTAGACCTTTAGTTCTGTTTATCGCTCTATCCATTGCTGTGCTCCTCAACGGATGTGGCGGATCCGGCAAGGAAGGCAAGGCGCCTCCGCTGCCTTCCAGTGCCTCGTATAATCCCGGATATGGCCCTTTCGATCAGAACGGCAACTACATCGAAGCCTGGGCTGACAAACCCGCACGACAGCGGAATTGGGCTCGGCAAGTGCTTGTTAGCAACACTTCCAGCCGGGAAAAAGCTAAGCCATCCTCTCCAGTCTCACCTCGGCCGAATAAGCCCGTAACAAAGCCTCGCCCAGTAGTAGCCTCGAGGCAAAAGATCGAATCAAAACCCCCAGTGGCGGCACCCAGCCCCCAGCGGCCCAAGCCTGCCACTCCCAAGCCAGTCGCAAAACCAAAACCGGCAACCCGCCATACTGTAGTCAAGGGCGACACCCTCTATTCTCTCGGCCGCCGCTACGGCACTTCCGTGGGAGCCATCCAACGAGCCAATGGGCTTAGCGGCACCCTGATCAAAATCGGCCAACGTCTGAGGATTCCTCAATAATTACCAGTTCTCGATCAAGTGGCAGAGACTTGGCTCGCCAAGGATCCCGTTTTCCCTTTCAAGCCCGCCACGAGAAAAGCGACTCCCATCACATACATGAAAATGGAGTAAAATTGGCCCTTCGTCAGTATATCCTGAATCACCCAAGCTGAATCTGGCTCGCGGAATTGCTCCGCAATGATTCGGAAGGTGGCATATAGAATAAAGAACCCCCCCGTAATCACTCCATGACCAATTTGGGGAAGTCGCAGCCGGAGGAGAAGCAGGATGGCAAAGAGCGAAAATCCCTCAAGTAGGGCCTGATAAAGTTGGGATGGGTGACGAACTTGCACGTAGCCCGAAATGGCATCAATAATCGCCGGGTCCGCCCGTCCGGCTTCAAGAACTCCCTCCAGAAGTTGCCCCTGTCCAGTCGACGGGCTTGAGAGGTAGCGATCCCAGAGACCGTCAAGTTTTTCGGGATCAACCTCGACCGCATCTTTCATCGCGGCGTGAAAATCCTCTTCTCGCCCAAGAAGTTCCTTCGGGAATTTCATCCCGACCACTGCACTCGTTACCCTTCCATAAAGCTCCCCATTTATAAAGTTCGCAAGGCGGCCAAAAAAGATTCCAAGAGGAGCAAAAATCACAAGACCGTCACCCACTCCAGTCCATGAGCATTTAGCACGACGGGCATAGAAATAGGTGAAGATGGTAAGGCCCAGAATGCCTCCATGACTGGACATTCCTCCTTTCCAGACCTGCAGAATCACGAGGGGGTTTTCCAACACGTATTCAAACCCGCTTTCGGGAATCATGTAAAAGGCGACATATCCAAGGCGCCCTCCAAGAAAGACTCCAAAGAGGGCCGCATAAGCGATGAAATCAGCTACTTTTTCAGGACCCACCACCCAGAGCTTCTTTTGAGCAAGCCATCGCAACCCAAAATAGCCTGCAACAAATCCCATCAGATAAGCCAGACCGTACCACCGTAGAGCGAACTTATCTGAAATCTCAAACAGCTCAGGCTTGAGATTGTGCATCCAGGCCCCCAGCGTTTCCATGCCTCCCGGAAAGCTCATGAAGTGACAAGAAACAATTGGAATTCCATACGCGCTTGGATTGTCTGCACTAGAGATATTTGACGAGGTCAGAAACTGCCGTAGAGCTCAATCGCCTAACAAGGGCCACACTCAGGTTGACCATGGCCCTGTAGTCAGCGATATCGATGATGCTGTTATGTGAATGGATGTAGCGTGCTGGGACTCCCAGAACTACACAGGGCACCCCCTCTCCGGACAGATGCATTTCACCTGCGTCCGTTCCCCCACCTCGCCGGACAGCGCGCTGAAATGGAATATTTTCCTCCCGGGCAGTTGTAATCGCAAGATCGGCCAGTCTGGGATTCATAATCGCAGTCGGATCATGCATTCTAATCTGCACTCCGGCTTCTACGGATGCTTGCGATTCATCCGACTTAAATCCGGGGGTATCGTCGGCAGGCGTTCCCTCCAGAATGATCGCAACATCAGGCTTGGCGTGTCGGGCCAGAGTTTTCGCCCCTCGCAAGCCCAGTTCTTCCTGAACGCTCCCAGCAAGCAGCACTTGGTTGACTCTTTCCTCTACTGCTAATTGCTGACCAGCCTCTACCACTGCAGACATACCGACCCGATTATCAAAGGCCTTGGCAACATAGCGTCCCTTGCGACCCATAGGCTCAAAGTTCGTCCTCGGGGCGATGGGGTCTCCAAGCTGTATGCCCATTTCCTCAACCTCTTTTTTCGAGGTCGCTCCAATATCAACAAACATGCTTTCGAGTGGCATTACCTTTCCTCGTTCAGCCTGGGGAAGAAAATGCGGAGGCTTCGATCCCACAATCCCCACGATTTTTTCACCACTTTTTGTTTTAACCACCAACTGTTGTGCCAGCACGACATGGGGCCACCAACCTCCTACCGCAATCATCCTGAGAAACCCTCCAGAAGTAATCGATTGCACCCGGAACCCCACTTCGTCCATATGAGCCTCCAGTAAGACTCGAGGGCCTTCTCCTCCCATGTCACATACCACAGAACCCGTCCGGTCAGCCGAAAACTGGCCCAATCCTTCAAGCTCCTCAACGAACAAGGCGCGAACTTCACTCTCAAATCCAGATGGCCCGTGGGCTTCAGTAAACTGTCTAAGCAGTGTCTCAGAATTTGTCGGCATGACCGGAGAGTAGAAGGCCGTCCTTGGCACGGAAGGGAAAAGTGATTTACTCCGGAACAGACTTTGGGATTCCCCCTCTCTTTCCTCTTTTTTTCGTGGACTTGCGGGTTCGCTGAGTCTCTTTTCCCTCGGGGGTAGCGGACAATTCCACGCCTCATATCTCGACGTATTCTCTGCTACATGAACCCGAATCCACAAGTCGCTGATCTTCACGTCGTCCGGAACATTCCACTGCCGTCACCAGCTTTAGTCTTGTCAGAGATCCCCCGTGATGAGCAGCAGGCAATCTTCGTCGCGCAAAGCCGGAAGACCATTCGAGATATTCTCGGCGGACGAGATCAGCGCCTTCTTGTTATCGCGGGCCCGTGCTCTATTCATGACACTCAGGCTGGGCTCGAATATGCTGAACGATTTCGCGCATTGGCACACGAGCTAAGAGAGCACCTCTACCTCGTCATGAGGGTCTACTTCGAAAAGCCACGCACCACAATTGGCTGGAAGGGCCTGATCATGGACCCGGACCTCGACGGAACAGATAACATCCCGCGAGGGCTCACAATCGCCCGTGAGTTCCTGCATGAGGTGATTTCTCTCGAAATTCCAACGGCGACTGAGCTCCTGGATCCAATCACTCCTCAATACATTGCCGACCTGATCAGTTGGTCGGCAATCGGGGCAAGAACCAGTGAGAGCCAAACGCACCGCCAGATGGCTTCGGGCCTCTCCATGCCAATCGGATTCAAGAATACGATCAGCGGCGACCTTAATGCCGCCATCAATGCCATCGGCGCAGCGACCAAGCCACAAACCTTCCTGGGCGTTTCCGAAGAGGGTATCGCTTCCGCCGTTTCAACCTCAGGCAACCCCGACTGTCATGTTATCCTTCGCGGTGGTGAAAACGGCCCCAACTACCATCAGAGCAGTGTTCGATCAGCCCTGAAGAATATTGAGCAGTCCGGCTTTCACCCCTCCCTGCTGATCGATGCTTCCCACGCCAACTGCGCAAAGGATTACCAAAAAATGCCGGGTGTTTTTGAAGATATTGTTCGTCAGAGGGCCGAGGGCAACACGGGGATAGCTGGGGTTATGCTTGAAAGCAATTTACTGGCCGGAAATCAGTCGTTTCCCAGACCACTTGGAGATCTGACCTACGGCCAGTCGATCACAGACAGCTGTATCGACTGGGGAACTACCGAAAAACTTCTTCGCTCTGCAGCAACTGCGCTTTAGGGCCACGCAACATACTACTCTTCATCTTCCGGTGATACCCGACGCGGAGCAATCGCTTCTGCGGTGACCGAGCCAAGGTCCGCAAAGAAGTCAACCAGCGCCTGACGGCTATTGGGCTGGAGGAGTTTGGGCCTACATTCAGGATTCTGGGCAAGAGCCCGTAAGCGCATGAGTTTCTTTCCCCCTGATTGGGCATCATACGAATTGAATACGATGGAGTAACGGTGATCCGGCGACGGAGGAGCAGACTCTCCCAGCGATCTCAGACCGCGAACAAACCTTCTTCTCCCTGTTTCTCCCTTGGGGGCCTCCGCTTTAGCCAGTTTGACCTCAAACCCAAAAAGGGCCCGGTCACCACCTGCTTCCATTGACTCATTAATCACCCCTACCAACTCCTCCCGGTTGAGATTCAAAACGAGAAGGCGATTATCATAGGGCAGGATTTCCCAGGCATCCGCGATTGTCTTCTTACCGGGCTGCAAGTTTCCTCCTCCAAAAGTTCCATGAAAAACACCGTCAGCCTGAATCCCTTCTTTTCTAGCCGCATGAATCGCAGCGGATGAAATAAGAGCCTGCAGCGAGCTTGGCATACCTGGACTCTCTCGTTTGCCGGATAGTCCAACTTTCAGCTCTCCAATCTCACCCGAAAGATATCCATCTGCGTCTTTCAAATCCTCAGAAGCCGCCTCTAGCACGAGAGGATCCTCTGGGATCCGCTCATCCATCAGGATCGACTGCGCTCTCTTCTCGACTATCCGTCGACTCTCCATGTCAAAAGAAAGATCTACCCTACCACAATGGATACCAAAGTAATCCGCCTGCGTGTAGAGCGTCTTATTTTCAAACTGACTTTGATGATCTCGATGAGTATGTCCCGCAAGGTAAACGTCAGGCCCACCCTCTAATTCAAGCAACGCTCGGACAGGATTGGCGAAGTCATCGACTTCCCTTAGTCCCATGTGGCCGCAAACGACTACTGCGTCTACCTTGGCTTCCTCCCGGAGATATCTAAGACTCGCACGCAGGGTCGTAACCGGATCCGTAGCCTCATATCCCAGCAATAGCTCCGGACGCAACCAGTACGGAAGGCCCGGGGTTGTCAGCCCGATCAATCCAATTCGAAAACCGCCAACCGTCTTTACCATATGAGGAGCAATCCGAGACAATGGGTGAGCCGGGTCGTCCAGAGTGCCTGCCTGCTTACCTTCGATTTTAAGGTTTCCGGTCAGAACTGGCATAGTTGAACGGCTTACAGCATCAAGCACAACCTCGGGGCCCCAATCGAACTCATGATTCCCCAGAACCCATGCGTCATATTGCAGTTTATTGAAAAGATCGATCATGAGACGCCCCCGAGTCATCCATCCCACTGCAGTTCCCTGATACACGTCTCCTACGTCAACAAGGAGGGAATGAGGATTACTCTTTCGCCATTTTCTGATCTGCGCCGCACACCGGGCAAGCCCACCCACATTCGCTATTCCTCCATAAGTCTGGGTTGGACGAATATGACCATGAAGGTCCGTAGTATGAAAAATAGAGATGGTTCTGACTGACTTTGGCTCCCGACGCCCATGAGCCTTCTGAGGCAGGAGGAGGGAAGCACTTGCCAAGGATGAATCTCGCAGCAGTGTCCTTCGATTCAATTTCTCCATCGGTTTAGGAGGTAAATGAATTCCTTGAGAAATGCAACCCACAGACAGCAATGAGGCCGTCACTCCTGATCCACTTTCGCCAGATCTCTTCCTCCTAACCAACGTCCCTCCCAGTCATAATACTCCAATGACCTAAATTCCTTTTTATAGTCATAGCAGCTGGGTTCGATTGTGGCGTAGCCAAGATAGTAGAAATCCAGTTCCTGCTCCCTGGCGAATTCCAACTCAGCCAACATGGTATACACCCCCAGTCGTCGACGGGAAAACGCTGGGTCAAATGCTGCATAAATACCGGAGCACGACCTGCTTCCCACCGCCATAAAGCTGACCGCGATAAGCTCACCCTCATGATACACGCTAAACTGCCGATATTCACAGGGATACTCTTCAGGGCAAGCACCCAGAAAATCCTCCAGGCGGTTGGGAACATTTTCTTCAAAGCGACTCTTGTGTATATCAAACAGGCTCTGTTCCGC
>DFWB01000289.1 GCA_002380675.1 Akkermansiaceae bacterium UBA4145 | reverse complement strand
GCAGACCTTTATTCGTGAGATTTCCGGGAGAGGGATTCGGCCCGGTCTCGAGCGTATGCGGGCGGGTCTGGAGACGCTGGGAAATCCGCACCTCAATATGGAGATCGTTCTGGTGGCGGGGACGAACGGTAAGGGCACCGTAGCCAAATTGGTTGAAACCATGGCTCGTTCGAGGGGCGCGCGAACCTTCTTATTCACCTCCCCGCACCTGGTTTGTCTTGAGGAGAGGTATCGCTTTGATGGGGTTCAGATTGAGACTCAAGAGCTTCAAGCCTGTCATCGAGCTTGCCTTGAGCGGCTTCCAAGAGGCGAAACCGCTCATGGTTTTCTGACTCCCTTCGAATGGATGACGCTTGTTGGTTTTGTAGCCGCCAGTCAAAGAAATCGAGACCTATGGGTTCTGGAAGTGGGCCTGGGGGGGAGGCTTGATTCTACCAATTGTGTGGAACCTTCTGTTTCTGTTGTGACGGGAATCGGCTTGGACCATATGGATCGACTCGGTCCAGATCACGCCAGTATTGCTGCCGAGAAGGCAGGTGTTTTCCGAAATGGGGTCCCGGCGATCATCGGCTCTTCGGCTGCGCCATGGATTCAGTTTTCCGGAGCTCGCGTGGAAGGTGTTGATTTTCTTGTCTCTTCTTCGGATGGAGCTGCCTTCTATCGTACGGGAGGAGATGAGGTAGAGCTTAGAGGTTATGAAGCTCTACCCCCATCTGCTCGCAGTAATTTCGCAGTAGCGTGTGCGGCGTATGAAGCCTGGTCGAAGGCATCAGGAAAGGAACTCAGCGAAGCTCTGGAAGCAGCGACTCTGAGCGAATGGCCAGGTCGTTGCCAGTCGATTTCGGACTTGCCCCTCGTGCTCGTAGATGGCGCCCACAACCCGGATGGTGCCTCCTGGCTGGCGGCGGAGCTTTGTGCTCGCTTTCCTGAGACGCGTTTCCATCTCTTATTTGGAGCGAAAGAGGGCAAGGATGCTCGTGGAATCCTGGATGCACTGAGTCCGGTGGTCGAGCGGGTGACTCTGGTTTCGGATGTGGAAGGGATGCTTCTTAGTGCGGAAGATTTGGAGAAATCTTTGGGAGCAAATTCCGGGAGTTTTGGCGTCGCAGAAGACTCTCTTGGCGCTCTACTTGAAACAGCTTCTGGGCCAACCCTGGTCGCCGGTTCCCTTTTTCTGGTTGGGGAGGCGATTCGTGCAATGGGAGTACAGGATAGCCTTGTCCGACTAAACTAGAGACGATTTAGCGCTTAGAGGCATCACTGATCATCTTTTCTCCGTGCGTCTTCAAAAACGCTCGGAACGATCCGCCATTTCCGCGTTCGTCTATATTGGTGATTGCCGATTCAAATCCACCGGGTTCGTCATCGCGCGGTGGGTCCACGTAATTAACACGGGTTACCAGCGTAATGAATTGACTTCGCGTGCCATATTTTACCGGTATGTTTACCAGTACGCGTTCGCCAGAGGGTGGGGGTCGTCTCTTCGTCTCGATATAGAGCATCCGGTGGCTCACCATCCTCAGGTGACCCACGAAGAACATGCTTCGTACACGATAGGTAACAGGTATGCTTAGAGAGACGCCAAGGCTGTAGAGTTCTTCGAGTGTGAGTTCAGGCGGCGGCTCAGCGGGTCCATCGAAAGGCTCGATGTCGTCGAGCCTCAAGGTTGGAACGTCTTTCCATTGACCCTGGGGCTGACTCGCAGCGGGCTCGGGTGCTGGAGTTTCTTGCGCTGAGTTAGCGGCTGCCGCGGGCTCGGCCTCCCTGGCGGGCTCCTCACTGATGCCGGGCTCTGTACCCAACCCTGCGGTTCTTCGAGTGAAGGGGACTTCAGGGATCGTGCGAGGATCGACCCTGGCGACCTCAGTCTCCTCTACTTTTGCCTCCTGAAGGGCCTTGAGCCGTGTTGCCTGCCAGCTATTTTGAGCAACGACAGTCTTCCCATCTCGCACTGTTTCCGTTTTAGGTCGATTTGGAAGGGGATGTCGGGTACTCGCAATTTTGGCTACTTGAGGTTTGGGCTGAGCCGCAGTTTGAGTGCCTGTATTGGGCGGCCCCATGTCATAACCACCAGGGATCGGGAGCTTCCGAGGATCGATGAAGAATCGATACATCAATTCCTGTAGCTGCTTTCGGTCTCCTTCGCAGGAGCATCGGACCCAGCTGATGCCGTATCCGGGCACGGGCCCGTCGGCACCGGGCTTATCAACCTGCCGGTGCACGCGTGCGATGGCCTCAATCGCGACTTTGCTCGACTGACCGGTCACAAATTGAACGCGAATCTGTTTTCCAACGTTGAGCGGCTGCTTACACTTGATAAATGCCCCACCTGGACCCAGATCGGTAGTCACCGCAGAAAATTTTCTACCGATGCTCTCGATTGTGATCTTCAGCAACTTTCGCTGCCTGGGATGCTTTCGGCGATCGTTGGGTGACTGGGCCACGCGTTGGAACCTTTCTGGCTGGATGGGTTAGTGCTCGCAGAAGAGCGAAGTGAGAACTTAGTTCATTTGACGAGGAAGTAAAAGTATCTACTTCACAATATTGACGCCGCCAACCCCAAATACATCGGCTCATCTGCCGTGTTATTTAGTAAGGGGAGGAAAATAGTACCGAAAACCGTAGGGCGATCGCCACAGGTTTTCGTGAAAATTACATTCGTTGACAAGGTCTGCAGGCGCACGTATGAATTCAGACACACCGTTTGAGGAGAGGAATATATGACTGCAGGAGTCCCCTTGCACGTGCTATTGGCCGAGGATAACTCCAACGATGTGGAGATGTTTCGGGTTTGTTTGGAGCGTGCGCGCATCCTTAATGATTTCAACGTTGTCTCCGATGGTGAATTGGCGCTTCAGTATGCGCGTGGAGAAGGCGAGTATGCCGATCGTGAGAAATACCCACGTCCCGGTCTTATTTTTCTCGATTTGAATCTTCCCAAGAAGACAGGGATCGAGGTCCTCAAGGCCATCAAGGACGCTCCGGAGACAGAAGATATTCCGGTAGTGATACTTACAATTTCTCAAGAAGAGGATGATATTCTTCAGTCCTACCAGTTCGGGAGTCACGTTTATATCCATAAGCCTGTTGATCCCGTGAATTTGCGAGAAGTGATTCTCGGCCTTCCTGGTGTTGGTCTTTTGCTGGCTTCGGGTGGACCGAATACCTACGATTAGGTCTTACAGTGAATGTTATACTCCGGTTTCTGTCTTTTATTCTGCTCATCCTCCTCTTCGCTGGGTGCGGAAAGAAAGCAGATGTAGCGAAAAAGAATCCAGAGCCTGAGGCCAAGGTCGCGGGAAATGCAGCTGAAAAGCCACCCGCAGAAGCTCCTTCAGCTTCCGAAGACCCGAAGCCGCGGCTTGGAGAAAAAGTCATCGAGGATTCCTTCAAGCGTCTCGAAAGATGTATCGGGGACTATGTGGAGCAACTGGAACTCGCTGAGTATCGTCAGGGGAATCTTACGATCGATGTGACCGCGATGGATCGGGCCTGTAAGCGTGTCTTTTCAGATGTTGATGACCTTGCAGCCCGTGCACTCTTCGTTCATCCAACCCTCGATAAAGCGGTCTTTCATTCCAA
>DFWB01000216.1 GCA_002380675.1 Akkermansiaceae bacterium UBA4145 | reverse complement strand
CATCAGGAGCATCCGCGCGTCTCACTGACCTCCCACGACTGGATCCAAGAGCAGAACCCACCCTGGAATCAGGGTCACATCCGCAGGGGATCCGGAGCTCAGGAGGGAAAGCATCGTGGCCACTGGGCGGTTAAAGTCCTCAAGGCGGGGAAATATTCCTTCGAGATGCGCCGCTGGCCTGCCGAAGCAAATATTCCGATCAACGCAGGTGTTCCCGCCCTCCCTAACGTTCCCGGCTCAAGCAAGGCCTTTAGCACCATCCCCGGAAAATCCTTCGACTTTGAGAAGGTGACCCTTCGTATCGATGGCAATGACATTGCCTCCGCACCCGTGGGAGATTCAGAGAGCCATGTAAAGCTCACCGCAACACTCACCGCTGGATCACACCGCCTGTCTCCTTTCTTCACAGCGTCTACCGGCGACCAACTAGGGGCATATTACCTCATCGTCGAGCCTGCGCCTTGAACAGGTTATCCAGACAGAAAAGGGCAGTCTGAGCCTCCTTTATTCACTTTGTCGAAATGACTCGGCATCCTACTACGTATCCTGTTACATACGCTCCCCACTTTTTCACCCAACTTGGTCAAATTTAGACTCTTCAAGGCAATCCAAACCGGAACACCAATCATGATCACACGCATTTTTCTTAACTCCCCCGCCCTCAGCGTGACAGTTACGACTTTTCTGTTCCTTATCCCCACAAGTGGATTGGCAGAAGACACCCCAAAGGTGCATGAGAAGCAACTCCTCGAGGCTCTCAACCAAAAGAAGACTCAGGCGCTTTCCGAAGCGGAGGAGGCTCAACTCCTCATCGCAGGGTATGAAGAATTCCTTGAGGACCCGGAACTCAATCCGGAGGAGCGCCCCGAAATCCGAAAAAGCCTTATCAAGGAAAAAGCCCGCTACAAGCAACACCGGTCGAAAGCCGGAAGAATTCAAGTAGCCCTGCGAGAACTTCAGCAACTTCCCCACGATCCTGCGGTAACCATATCTACCCTTAAGGCAGCATACGCCGACCTTGAAGGCCTCGCCGAAAGAGGAAAGGCGGCATGGAATGAAGTCCTCTCCACCCGGGGGAAATTTGTAGGAAATCTTGAGCGAGAGCACGAGCAACACCTCAAGGACGCCCAAGAGACGCTTCGTAATCTCAACGTGAAAGCACAAGCGACCGAGCTCCTGATGAACTCTGTGGATCCAAATTCAGGCGACACTTCCGACTCTGAATTTTTCGTCGCACTAAAACTTCCAGCTATAAGGTCCGCGGTTGAGCGGGGGTTCCGGATTGTTGCCAATCCGGGAGATAAGCAACGGCAGGCGCAGACCACACTTATCGCCCTGATCGCCTACTCACAATATTTCTGGGATCACTACAGCGGAAAGCGCTCCCTCCTAACAGAGGACGAACTTCCCTCGGATCGCCAGCGCAATATTTTCGGCGTCCCTGATGGAAAGGTTCTCACCAGTGACATGATCACACACAACAACAGCCACTTTTACTATCTCGCTCCAAAAGCGCGCGAAAATTTTAACAAGAAGCTAGAAATGATCTGGGGAGAAAGCGCTGTATCCGTGACAACATGGAACCAGAAATATGATGAGCCGTTCGCACAAGCCTGCCGTGCCTTGGCCACGGTAAATGAAGAGCACCTTGTCCCCAACCCTCAGGTTTTCTCTATCATGGAAAAAATCGAACTCCTCCTCAATGAGCTCGATCTCGTGCACAAATCCATCAACCAGCTGGACTCCAACTATCGAGCACAACTGGAAAAGGCCAAACAGTTTGGCAACGAGGCGCGCCTGTCCTCCGCGCACTACAACGCAGAAATCTGGAGCAAGGAATCTGAGAAACTCATGATCGGCTTTGAACGTAGTCGAGCTCTTCTCATGGAACAGCTGAGGGATTCCCGGAAAGAAGGATGGATTCCCGATGCCCGCAGAATCTCAGAGAGTGCTCTCATAATCGGCAAGGCCCAGAGACGGTTTTATGCCGTCCGCAAGGTCAAGAAGGAGCTCGAGGCCTTGCTGTCTCACCGGAAATCACGCCCGTAGGAGGACGCGTCAGCTCTCTAATCTGAAGTTCCGCCCTTTGACGACCTTACGTTGGAGACCTTCTCCATCTGCACTTCCTTGTTTCTTACGAAGTCTTTGATGTCAGGAGTAAGGCAGCCTTCTATTTGGCCCTGGCTACAGTCTCATAGATAAATTGCTTTCACTGTCGGGGCAAACGGAGACCCTGTCCCCTATGAGCAGGAATTACAACGTCGGTGTAATCGGTTATGGATGGGCTGCTGCTGCCCACATTGACGCTCTCAACAACACCTCACAAGGAAACGTCACCGCGGTGCTCTCCACCCGCAACCTTGATCCGTTGGAACTGTCATCAACCCATGGAGGCAAAATCAAAGTCTACGACAATCTGGATGAGATGCTTGCCGACGCATCTATTGATGTGATCGACATTACCTCTTATCCAAGCCAACACAAGACTCAGGCAATCGCCGCTGCAAATGCCGGAAAGCATGTTATTCTTGAGAAGCCCGTTACGCTGAATCTCGAGGACGCCGATGAGATCCAGGAAGCTTTTAACTCCAATCACACTCTAAGCTGCGTCTGTTTCGAGCTAAGGTTTATCTCTCAGTTCACCACCATCAAATCCATCATTGAAGAGGGACTTATTGGAGACATCCATTATGGCGAAATTGACTATTACCACGGCATCGGCCCTTGGTATGGACAGTATCGCTGGAACACCACAAGAGAGAATGGAGGGAGCTCACTGCTCTCTGCCGGATGTCATGCTCTCGACGCTCTGCTTCTCTGTATGGGATCAGAGGTCGAGGAAGTGATGGCGTATAATACGCAGTCTTCCAATGAAGTCTTCAGCAGTTACGAATACCCCACCACAACAACTACCATCCTGAAATTCCGCAACGGGGCTGTGGGCAAGTGCGCCAGCCTCATTGACTGCATGATGCCCTATTATTTTCACACTCATCTCTGTGGCAGTGAGGGGAGCATTCTTGACGACAAGATCTTTTCTTCCAAGCTCCACCTACGCGACAAGGCCTGGACCAAGCTGCCCATTGCTCTCGCAGATTCCGGCGATGTTGCCGATCATCCATATCAAGACCAGTTCCAAGCCTTTTTTGATGCGCTCGACCGAGGTGAGTCCATGCCCCTGACCAGTTATGATGACGCACTTCAAACCTTCCGAGTTATCTTTGCCGCTGATCAAAGTGCGGCCAGCGGCAGCCCGGTAAGGCTCTAGGGCATGAAAGGGTTGACACCTTAACCTCATCCTATTCACCCGTGCGAAGCACTGCTCTTGCCATCTTTGCCCACCCCGATGACATTGAATATTTCGGTGCGGGGACGCTGATTCTGTTGAAACAGGCAGGGTTTGAGACGCACTACTTTAATCTATCAACCGGCAACTGCGGGTCGGTCGAAATGGGCGCAGAGGAAACACGTAGAGTACGACTGGCCGAGGCACAGTCCGCCGCCAGCATCCTTGGAGCTCATTTTCATCATCCTATCTGCGATGACCTTGAGATCTTCTATGATCTGCCCACCCTGCGTCTGGTAGCAGGGGTAGTGCGGAAGGTAAAACCCTCCATAATCCTGACCCATCCTCCACATGACTATATGGAAGATCACACTAATACCTGTCGCCTGGCTGTTACGGCGGGATTTACGCACGGGATGCCCAATTTCGTGACCACCCCCCCTTCCGATGACATCTACCCGGAAGATGTATTTATCTATCACTCCATCCCCCACGGTCTCTGCGACCCCCTCCGCATCCCCGCGCCTGTGGAATCCTTTGTTGATACCAGTTCCGTCTTTGCGACCCAGCGCGAAGCACTTGCTGCCCATGCCTCCCAACGAGACTGGCTTGACAAGTCTCAGGGAGCCGATTCCTACCTCAAGGTCCTCGATGAAATCTCCCTCAAGGTTGGTCAACTATCGGGGCGTTTCCGACAGGCCGAGGGCTGGCGCCGCCACCTTCATCTTGGTTTCTCTGCTCGCGACGAGGACCCATTGAGCAGGATCCTCGCAGAGAAGTATTTCATACGCGAACAAAACGGGCCCTAACCATCCTATTCCAGACCTCTCGCTGAACAATGCGTCCTCAATCAAAAATTTCTTCGTCCTGGTGGGATTACACCACCTTGGACCCATCCATCATTCAAGATGCGGCTAAACTGACTCCGGCAGATCTCCTCCAACTTTCTCGCCCTGGATTTACGGTCACCTTTTACGACTCTCTCGAGGATTTCTACCTGGCTGAGGCGCTCGAATACATCGAGGCATGGAGACAGGCCACCGCCGACAATCCGGTAGGTATCTGTGGCCCCATCGGACCGACTGAGCAACTCCCACTTGTGGCCCGACTTGTCAATGAACTGGAAATTGACGTTTCCAATGCTCACTTCTGGGGCATGGACGAGTGGATAGGAGAGGATGAAAAGGAAGTCCCCCTGAATCATCCTCTTTCCTTCGAAAGGGCTGACCGTGAACTGTGTTTCAACCACATCAAGAGCGGTTTTCCCGAGAGCAACCTTCACTTTCCTGCTGCGGATACCCGGCGCTACATCGATTCCTGGAATGGAACAATACGATGCGCGATCATGCAGGGAGGACAGGGTGACATTAAGCACTGGGCCTTCAACGACCCTCCTCGACGTGAAGGACAATATCTGGACGCTCCTCCCCCGCCGGAAGAATACCGCAAGCTGACAACACGGGTAGTTGATCTACATCCTGTAACGCTCGCCCAGAATGCCCGCACTTCTGGCGGTGGAAATATCACGATGGTGCCCAATCGGGCAGTTACTGTAGGTCCAGTCGAAACCTGGCAGGCCGATAAGGTTTCCATCTGGCAGGCCGGAACCCACGACAATCCTCTCGGCCAGCGCCTTACCGCTTTCATGATATCCAAGGGGATTGCCGATTCTGCCGTTCCCATGTCCCTGCTCGCAGACCACCCCAACGTGCAGTTCAACTATTTCACCGGAGGACTAGGTTCCTGCGCTGTAGAGATGCATTGATTGCCTTGGGAACAGCAGCCGGCCAAAATCTGAGACAAAACATTGACCCTCTCTCGAAAGTAGGCACTTTGCAATCGACCCGTGGAGTTTTTCCGGGTCCATCAATCTCCAACATACTCGCTAACCATGAATCGTATTATTTCGACCCTTCTTACCACAACCCTGATGGGCACTTCGGTCTACGCCGCGCGACCCGACTGGCTTCAGTGGAGAGGCCCGACCCGCGACAGTCAGATTCATGAGTCTGCCAAGGCTTGGCCCGGCAAACTGACAGAGGGTAATCTCAAGAAGAAATGGTCAGTCGGCCTCGCCGAGGGATACTCTTCTCCCATCGTCTCGGGCAATCGAGTAATTACCGTTGAGACCAAGTCCAAAAAGAACGAAATCGTACGGGCGTTCGATCGTGATTCCGGAAAACAGCTCTGGGAAAGCTCATGGGCAGGATCCATGAAGGTTCCGTTTTTTGCTGCTAAAAATGGTAGCTGGGTCAGAAGTTCTCCAGCAGCGGACGGCAAGAACATTTACATTGGCGGAATGCTGGACGTCCTTGTCGCTCTGGACATCGCAACCGGTAAAGAAAAATGGAGCGTCGACTTTCCCAAGAAGGAAAAAACAACAAAACCTCAGTTCGGCTTTGTCTGCTCTCCCCTACTGGACAAGGACAGCATTTACGTTCAAGTCGGCAGCGCCCTGCGCAAGATCCGCAAGGACAACGGAGAAACGATGTGGAAGTCCCTCTCCGATGAGAGAGCAATGTTCGGCTCCGCATTTTCATCACCGGTTCGCGCCCAAATCGGAAAGCGCGACCAGATTGTGGTGCAAACTCGTATGGAACTCGCGGGAATCGCCCCGCATGATGGAAAAGTTATCTGGAAGACTCCGGTCAAAGCCTTCCGGGGAATGAACATCCTTACTCCTACCGTTATCGACGACAAAGTGTTCACCTCGACCTATGGTGGTGGGACCTTCTGGTATGGAGTCGATACAAAGGGGAACAAGCAGGACGTCTCCTCCCTGTGGCAACATAAGGTTGAAGGATACATGTCCTCGCCAGTCGTCGTTGATGGCCTGATTTACATGCATGGACGCGACAAGCGTCTCCACTGCATCGATCCGGTGAAAAAAGAAGTCCTCTGGTCCACCGGGGAGGTATTTGGTGATTACTGGTCGATGGTAGCAAACGGAAAGCAGATCCTCGCATTGGACAGTCGAGGATATCTTCTTCTCATCGACGCCAGCCCGGAAGGATTCAAGCCTGCCGGCAAGATCGAGGTAAGCGGCCGAGCAACCTGGGCTCATCTCGTAGTGTGTGGGGACGAAGTCTATATCCGGGACCTCAAGGGTCTCACCGCCTACAGCTGGAAGTAATCAGTAGAACGAGGCCCGTTCAGTCGAGAATATCCTCCGTCGGCTTTTTCTTCGCCGGGGGCTTCTTCCCAGGCTTCTGGGCCGGCGGCTTCCAGTCAGGATGAGGGGTAGCCCAGATCTTTCGTTCTCCGAGGTTCAGCGTCTGACGCGCGGCATCATCCGCGAAGATCCAGCCGACCGGGATCCGCTTGTCCTCCGCGATTCTCCGAACACTGATATAATGCTCGAATGAATCTCTGGTCACAAAAAACCGAAGATAGTCTCGGTTGAAGGAGGCCTCAACCATCACCTTGTTTCCAGCGGATCTCGGTTTTACAAGGTCCTCGAGATCTTCACCCTTCCCATCCCTCGGGTAACAGAAAACCTGGAGATGCCCGTTCTCGTGCAGCTTGAATTCATACCGGAAAAAGGGGTGGCTTTCCGTTAAGCTATCCAGAAGTGGCACAATTTTGTTTCTCTCATAGCGACTCTTGTATTTGGGATCGCGCGATAGCAGATCCTTCCTGGGTGTCACCTTGGCTGCGATGGAGTCTAGGATCCTCTCACGGTCGAAATGAATCAATTTTCCACCGCGAATGATCATTCGGATCTCTTTCGCTTCCTCTTCCGGAACACGGGGGTTGGGAAGGCGAACCAGTTTAGGCTTCCTGTTTCTGAGACTTTCCTCTTCCTCCTCTGCCTTGCTTCTCAACTGTGCCAGTTTGCCACCTTCGGATACCAGCCTCTGTTTTAGCTCCTCGACCTCCTGCTTAATGATTGCCAACTCGAGATCCAGCTTCTTGAAACGGGCTTCGCTGTTTCTGAGCTCTTTCCGGTCCGTGATCAAGGCGCTCAAATCCCCTCGTGCCTTCTCCACATCCTCAGGGGCCACCATCTCGGGCTCTTTCAGCTGAACGAGGCGCTCCATTACAATTTTCTCCTTCGCCTCCAGCTCCGACATCATCGCAGCAGTCACTTCCGGGAGGTTGGCTCGAATCCGCTTGGCCGCACTCGAGACGTTCACCTGAGTGACAATCAGAACAACGATAAGAACCCCCACCACATTCGTCATAGTATCGAGAAGAGAGTCCAGACTCCCCATCGCATCATCTCTTTTTCTCCGTCGTGCCATGACCTTATCAGCGCCGTTTACTGAAGAATTCCTTGAGGTCCAGATCTCCTCCGCCGATCAGAGGAACCTTACTTGTCACCGCACCAACTCCCCGCGCGAAATCACGAGCGGCATAGAAACTGGATCGCGCATCATCCCTTACAAGAAATACGATGATCCGGTTTTCTTTCGATGCCACATACTCCACCGCCTGCCGGAACTTTGCATTCTTTGATATCTCCTTACGAGTGACCTCCACTCGCTGGGAAGGACTGTGAATGACCACTCCCTCCTTACGCGCTTCCACAAAAACAGGAGTGACCTTCCGGAAATAGTTTGAGTTCGAAAGAATCCTCAGGGGAAGCCCTCTCCCAGCCTGCTTGGCAAGCTCCCCCAGTTTTTCTTTCCCCTCAATCAACCCCGCCTCAACCTTTTTGGTAGCATCCCGGATTTTCTCCCGTTCCGCCTTCGCCTCGTCAACCTGACGGACAAGCGGAGGAACCTTTGACCCTTCCTTCCGAAGAGTCTCGATCTCTGCCAAGACCTTCTCAATCTGCTCCTTGAGCTCGGCCAGATCCACGGCATCAGCATTCGTCCGCTGCAGCTCCTTCTCCTTCAGTTCGATCTCAGCCTCCCGCTCTGCAATTTCATCCTGCAGTGCAACATAGTCTTCAGCCCGGGCGACCGCTTCGTCTTTCCGACCCTGAAGAACCTCCGACACACTTAGAGCGACAATCAGAATCGTAAGAGAGCCAATCAGGCACGCAAGGATGCTAAGGAATGGAAATAACGAGATCTCTGGTCCCGCAGATGTTCGCCCCCTGGCCATTGTCTGATATTAATTTTGCGACTTCTCCGGCTTTTCGACCCCTACACTCAGAACCACTTCCTTTTTTTCTCAATCTTGACCTGCTTGCCGTCCAGGTCCCGAAGCACCTTGTTAAGCTCTTTCATTCCCTCCGCTAGGACTTGGAATGAAGCCTTCACCCTCTCCGATGTCGTCTCGAGAGTGTGCTTGGACTGAACCTCCAGGCTTTCCGCCATTGCGCCAACCTTCTCCTCAATCACGGATCGTTGCGAAACGATCGCAGCCGTGGTCTGCTCGACCAGTTGGAGCTGTTTCGCCTGCCCCTCAGCCATCCCCTCTCCAACCTCCCTTAACTGCTGTAGCAGGTCTTGCTGGCTCTCCGCAAGAACCGGGGCAAGGGCATTCGCAAGAGATCGGGTATTATCGGCAATATCTGAAACACCACCAGCATCACTCAGCCTCTTCAGAAGGTTTTCAAGGCAGTAACTGTCCACCGAGGCCAGGAGATCTTCCTCTGCCTTCTGCATTCCACTGGCGGGAAAACTTAAGAGGATGCTCATGCAGAGAGCAACCAGAGTTGTATCAAAAGCAACTCCAAGCCCGACCGTAACCTCTGTCAACTGATCCATGAGCGAAGCCATCTCCTGAGTCCCCGACATACCTCCTGCCAATCCTGCAATAGCGGTCGAAATACCGAGGACTGTCCCGATAAAACCCATGATCGGAATGGCCCAGAGAAAAACTTTCACAAGAGTGTAGCTGCCACTGATCTTTCCCGCATCAATTTCGGACTGCATCTCCATCATGCTCGCTACCTCAGGATTGCTCTCACGGGCCTTAAAGTGCTCAAGACCCCTCCGAATCCGTCGAAGCATATAACTGTCCCCTAGCTTGGCGGGCAAAGTGGCCTGATAGCTAAGGAAGTTGTCGACATTCTGCGGAGTAATCGCATCCGCGATGGAAACAGGGAGAACGTCCATGATCAGCGCACGCCGCTCCACCTTCAGCCGCCGGTATTTCAGGATCATGATTCCGGCTGCCCATCCGAGGAAGAGAACCAGAACGAAAGGCACCCATCCGCGATCAAGAAAGAGAGCACCAAAGTAAGCACCCTTGAGAGGAAGCATCATGAGCAGAAATCCTGCGCTGATTGCAGCCCCAATGGCAAAACCTGTCCACAGTTCACGGTTCCCGGCACTTCCCCAGTTCTGCCCCCCCGGGCTACCTTCTGCAGCAGGGTCCTGCTGTTTGGAAACCGCACCTGGAGCGGACAGGGATCCGAGAGCAGGAACGGTACAGTTTACTCCGCAAAAGGGGCACTTCACCTGGGTCTCTGAGGCGAATTGCTGGGCCAGAAGAGCCTGATTACAAGAGGGACAGGAGAATCTCACACCTCAGTTCATCCTATGTGAGTCATAAGTGCAACTCAGCGCATCGGATCCAGCTTCATATAAATCCACTCTTGAAAGGGCCACTACACCTGACTCGATCATTTCTCGCTTCCTATCTCCAGATTGTTCGCTTTCCATTACCTATCCCAAAGACCCGACCATGGGGCACTTTGCAGCATCATGAATACCATACACCTTCTCCTTCTAACGCTTATTATCAGTTTTGCGCCAGTCGCTGCCTCTGCAGAAGGAAACAAATCCTCCAGTCAGGCACCCAATATCATCATCATCATGACTGATGATCAGGGTTATGCTGATGTATCATATTCAGGCTTAAAGGATTTAATGACACCTAATATCGATATGCTAAGAGAAGACGGTATGCGTTTTAATTATTTTTATACTAATTCTCCAGTATGTTCTCCTACAAGAGCTTCAATTATGACTGGAAAATACCCAGATAAAGTTGGGGTTCCAGGACTAATTCGTTCTAACCCAAAAGACAATTGGGGGTTTTTAGATCCGAATGCTATACTTCTTCCAAAGAAATTAAAGGAAGCAGGATATCATACAGCTCACATAGGTAAATGGAACTTAGGTCTGTCAAGTCCCAACCTTCCAAATGAAAAAGGATTTGATTTATTCCATGGATGGCTAGAGGACATGATGGAAGACTATGTTGTAAAGAGAAGAGTTGGTAAAAATTTCATGCGCTTAAATGATAAAGAAATTGATCCACCGGGTCATGCTACAGATATCTTTTCAGATTGGGCGGTCGATTATATTAAGTCGAGAAAAAACAAAGACAATCCTTTTTTTCTCTATTTAGCATATAATGCTCCTCATTCTCCGGTTCAACCTCCAAAAGAATATTATCAAAAAGTAATAAAAAGGGATCCTACATTACCTAAAAAAAGAGCTAAACTAATTGCATTTATAGAACATTTAGATTGTGGAATTGGCAAGGTTATAAGAAGTTTAAAGAATATTGGAGAGTATGAAAACACTTTGATTATTTTCACAAGTGATAATGGAGGTGATTTACAAAGTCTTGCAAATAATGGGAAATTAAGAGATGGAAAACAAAGTATGTATGAAGGTGGACTAAGGGTTCCAACTGTAATAGTTTGGCCAAATGTAATTAAAAAAGGAAGTTCCTCTGATCAAATAAATTCGACTGTAGATATTTATCCCACACTTACGTCTGTAGTGGGTTTAAAACCTAATGATTCCTTTGATGGACAAAGTTTTCTATCTACCCTTATTGGAAACGAATTAAAAATTGAAAGAGAAATTTATTTTGTAAGAAGAGAAGGTAATATTAATTATGGAGGGAAAGCATATCATGCTATAAGAGTTGGTGATTGGAAACTTCTCCAAAATTCCCCCTACAAACCACTTGAGTTATATAATCTTAAAAATGATCCATTTGAAAAAAATAATTTAGTTGATGAGTTTCCTGAAAAGGTTTCAGAATTAAATAATAAATTAATGATTCATATTCAAGAAGGGGGAGAAACTCCATGGCAGAAAAAATACAAGCAATAATGCTATGGATATAGAATAGGGTTAAGAGGGGTGTTAATAACAGATCCTACAGTTGCTCCTGGACACCATGTATCCCAATCATTTTGTTGACCTTCGTTTTCGGGTTTTTTTAAGTGCATGTTTCTATCCATATAAATAATTGTCATCACTTTCCTAGTTGTATTTGTTTGATTTGCTCCTGCTCGATGAAAAACCCAACCAGAGTGAAAACTTACCTCTCCA
>DFWB01000045.1 GCA_002380675.1 Akkermansiaceae bacterium UBA4145 | reverse complement strand
GGGGCAGAAGATAAGAGTTATATTAAGCTTCGCCAGCACGAGCAAGTTACCGCGCGGCTCCAGGCATATTTTGCAAAAGAGTCGGAAATCTCTGCGCAGATAGAGCAGTCGAAGGCACTCCCATGGGGCCGCTCTGGGATCTGCACGGTCACCGTAAGATGGAACACTGATTACGGGAGACCCTATGTGGAACTGGTGAGTATTGATGATCTCTCGTGGGCCCCCTGAGAGCTTCAGGCCGGAAACTCTTCTGGTCGGCCATCTGCTTAATCGTCACACTCACACCAAAAAGATAAGGGGTGCTTACTGCATCAGCATAAGACCTCTTCTGTGAAATTTCTCAGCTGGAGGGCTTGGGCACTCGAACAACCATGAATCCCTGCACGCTGCTGTATTTCTTGAACTCACAGTCATTTTTTATTCGCAGCAATCCAAAGGCCCGTTCCTTGACATGAACAGGCGTGACTGCCACCTGATACTCCCTGCCGGGTTTGATCACCTTGAGTTCGTATTTGAACTGCTCATTAGTACAGGAGAGCTCAGTGACCATAATCTCAGTCTCATGGTTCACTCTGATCTTGAAGATCTGGGCTTCCCCTCTTCCGTTCAGGTCCCAGAAGAGGGTGGGCGGATCAATTGAGAACAAGTCCGGAATCTCAAGCTTTGCCGTTAAGACGATCGGGACCGCTTCGCCCTCAAGGGTGATCACGATTTTCTTTTCGATCGCGCCCTTTATTGTACCCAGCTTGAAGTTGCCACGAACTACTCCACTCTCTCCCGGGCGCCAGGTGAGCTTCCCATTTCCGCTGATTTCAGCAGACAGGCAACTGCAAGCAGCCTGATACTCCTTGATTGTGACGGGCTTTGCGCCTTTCACCTTGAAAGGAAACTCGACACTAAGGCGATTCTTATCCGGGGGCAGGGTCATTGAAATCTCATTCGTCTCGAATGCTAGCTCCCCAAACAAACAGGATGGCCCCATCAGGAGGATAACAAGCCCCATCAATCTTCGCTCCTTCGAGATTTTCATTACTTCGACTTAAGGTTGACCAGTTCTACCGTAACAATGAGGTTGCCATCACGCCATCTAGGGCCAATCAGGTAGACCCTTTTCCCTACTTCAAATACCCGATCCCATCTCAGGGTCATCTTGCTCTTTTGCCAGTATTCAACATCAAGCCGCAATTTGCGGGATTCCTTGATTGAGGCCTGCGGCTGGAAGGTCAGCATCAATGCCTGTGAGCCATTGATGGGTTGAGCCCAACTCTTGTATCCCTTGAGAATATCCTGCTCCACTGAACCAAGCCTCACGAAGGTCTTATAGGGCTCCAACTTGGCTACTTTTTTCAGCTTGGCCACTTCCTCTTCGCGAAGGGGCACAACGCCATCTCCAAGGGATTCAGGTGATCCATTTGTTCCGAAGAGAACCGCTGTTCTCACTTTGCCTATCACCTCCTTACCTGGATCCTGCGCGCCCGCAACAGCCATCAAAGCGAGGTAAATAAGTGCCAGCACTCTCATTCGATTTGCCTTCGGTTAGTAAGTCTCCTTGACGTTAACGTAGTAGCCGTGACGGCCATCAAAGAATCCTGCATCCAATGCCAGATCGGAGTCAGAGAGAGGTGCCAGACCTTCAACCACCAGAAGAGTCGAATCCGAATCCCTATCGAGAATGACCTGAGTGGATACATTTGTGAGCGGGGAATAGACCTCTGAACTCGCCCCGGAATCGACAAGTCTGGATGAGGTGTCACCTGACTGGGCGCTCTTCATTCCCAAGAGGAACGCAAACACTACGGCGCAGGTGACCGCGGGCGCCATCCACCAGAGCCATCGACGATTAAAGGCGGCAAAGGCACCGAGACCTTCTTCGCTTTCGGGAACTTTACTCTCTGCTTTTACAAGTTTCTCGAGATGCGAATTAAAGTAGTCAGGAAATGGAGGATCTACCTCTCGCGGGACAGAATCGCGCAACTTCTCCCTGAGGAGAAGAAATCTAGCACGCTCCTCATGCAGTTCAGGAGAGCTGGCCAGAATCGGCTCCAGTTCCTTCAGCTCATTTTCGCTCAGCCCATCATCCATCCAGCGGGTAAGCAGTTCTTCTTTCCGGTCGTTCTTCATATGTTGATCAGCAAAGTCTGCAGTTTTTTCCGGGCATAAAACAGGCGGCTCATTACTGTGCCGAGGGAGCAATCCATGACGTCCGCAATCTCTTTATACTCTAAACCCTGCACCTCGCGAAGCAGGATCGCCTCACGATGTTCTGGAGACAGTTTCTCAAGGGCGTTTTCGATGTTGGCTCTCACTTCTCCCTGAGAAAGCGCCTCATCCGGGCGGGACACCCGAGCGGGCGTGGCATGGGCTCCGGCAGCAATTGCCTCCCTGTCGAGCAAGTTGTCATCAAGATCTCCCGCAACATCCATCTTTCTTTTTCTCATCCAGTCATACACCACATTGTGAGTAATTCGATACATCCACGTTGAGAACTGAGCACGCGATTCGAATCTGGGCAGGGCTTTCCATACCTTCACGAAGACCTCCTGGGCGAGGTCCCATGAGTCCGCTTCATTTTTGACCATATTTTGAATCATCGCATAAACGCGCCCACGATGCTTGGTTACTAGAAGATCAAAGGCGCCGTAGTCACCCTCTTTACATCGATCAACCAGCTCAGCATCGGAGATTTCTGAAGGGGCTCCCTCTCCTCCAGCATCACCCGGAACAGGACCCTTTATCAGATTTGACGCAATGGAGCGGAGGAAATTCATCGAATGTTGGCCACTTGGAAGGTGCCCTCAAACCCCCGCTTGAGCAAGCGGAGACACCTTAAAAACAGGGTCTCTTGGCCCGATCGCTTCCCGAATTCGCTGCAAATCCTCTGAAAGTTGCCCCAACGAATCTCAATTTTAACCGAGCTAAGCCCAAAAACCCCGGGGCGCCTGCACCACTACCCTAATAGACGTCCCTCTGGTAGCGCTTCTCCCTCTTCAGCGCCTTGATGTAGTTTTTCGCCTCGTCCTCAGTCTTCCCACCGTGCTTTTCCACGATCCTGTGGAGGCATGCATCCACATCCTTTGCCATCCTTGATGCATCGCCACAAACATAGAAAGATGCTCCTTCTTCCAACCATTGCCACATTTCAGCCCCATTCTCCTCCATTCGATGCTGAACGTAGATTTTATCCGCCTGGTCTCGCGAAAACGCCAAGTCGAGACGAGTCAGAAATCCATCCTTCTGCATTGAAACAAACTCCTCCTCGTAGAGGAAATCAGTCTTCCTATGAGGGTTACCAAAGAGTAACCAGTTTTTGCCCGCCGCACCTCGCACTTTGCGCTCTTCAAGAAATGCCCGAAAGGGCGCCACCCCGGTACCAGGTCCAACCATGATAATCGGAGCGCTATCATCCTCCACTAGCCTGAAGGCCTTGTTATGGTGAACGAAAACACCCGGCTGGAGCCCCTCTGCCCGATCGGCAAGAAATGTGGAACACACTCCGCCTCTATCTCGACCGTGAGAGTTATATCTCACGATTGCGATTGTTAGATGCACTTCGCCCGGATGCGCATTTGGACTGGAGGCAATCGAATAGAGCCGCGGCTGGAGCTTTTTGAGGACCGTCACAAACTCTTCTCCATCAGAAAAATCCGCAGGGTATTCCGTCACCAGGTCAATCAGCTCCCGGCCCCAACAAAAATCGTTCATAACCTTGCGGTCTCCGCTTTCCACAACAGAGCGCAGATAGGGCGAACCGCTTCGACTCTGCCACGCTTGCAACAATTTCGGGGTAAGCGACCTTATGTCATACCCGGTCATCAGCGCATCCCTCAGAGAACTTTCCCCGCCACCAGGCATGGGAACCTGATCGTTGGTATTGAACGGAAGGCTGTTCAATATCTCGTCTACCTGCTTCTCCTGATTCACCGGAAACACTCCCAGCGCATCCCCCACAACGTAGTCCATTCCAGCCCCTTCCAGAGACAGCTCGATATGATGAGTCTCTTTCTCTGCACCTTCTCCATTAAGATTGTAATTCCTCAGGATCGGGCTCCCAAACGGATTTTTTTTGCCGTATGGAATACTCTCTTCTTCAGTAGAAGCTGCGGTGTCAATTGCAGCCGCTCCTCCTCCGAGGCTCTCAATGACCCCTTTTCGCCAACCCGCAAATGCTTCGTCGAAGTCGACATCGCAATCCACCCTCTGGTAAACGCGCTCTGCGCCCAGCGATTCCAGCCTCTGATCGAAGTCGATCCCGCACTTGCAGAAATCCGGGTATTCGGTATCGCCAAGGGCGAGCACTGAAAATCGCACCCCTTTCATTTGCGGAGCCTGATCGCTGAGAATGAACTCATAAAGATCTGCGGCATTGTCCGGAGGCTCCCCATCTCCGTATGTGCTGGTGATAACGAGAAGATTTTTCTCCCCGGCGAGGCGTCCGGAATCATATTGCCCCATGTCCACCACCTCAGTATCAAAGCGGCCTCCGTTGAGATCTTTCGCCATCCTTTTTGCACAACCCTCAGCATTTCCGGTCTGCGAACCCACGAGAATTGTGACAGGGATAGCAGGGCCGTCATACTCGGCCCCTTCGCCTGACGCAGATCCAAGCGTCTTGCTGAGGAAATCACTGAGCCACTCCCGCTGCTCGGGAGTAAACGGCGCATCTTCAGGAACCAGGATCCGGTGCGGCATGATCTGAACTGAAAATCCGGTGGTTACCGGCTGACCAAAGGTATCGTGACTCAAATCTTTTTCAAGGCGATTAACCTTCGAAGGATTTACTTGGACATCAATTCGGAAGAGAAGGACGACGAGCCTGTCTGAACATCTCCATCCTGAAACCCTTTAAACCTTAACGTCCTTCGTTGACTACCAAACAGGGTGAAAAGAGTCCCAATCCGATCAAAACCACGAATCGTGTTAACGCTCCGGTCGCTTTTTTTACCGGGGGGCCAGCAGCCGGCTAAACGCGACATCCCGCAGACACCACAAAGCAGCCCAGACACCGCTCGGAAAGGTGAATGAACGGTCAGAATAGGCGCTACTCCGGAAGAGGGAAATCTTGGTTGAACGCAAAAACACGCTCGCGAATTTCCTTTAATTTCTGCCCGTCCTCCCGATTTTGAATTGCCTCAAAGATAAAGTCCGCCACCGACTCGAGATCCGCCTCTTTCATCCCGCGGGTGGTAACCGCAGGCGTTCCCAGACGAATTCCACTAGGCTTCATGGGTGACCCCGTATCGAACGGGATGGAGTTCTTATTTACCGTAATTCCGGCCGCATCGAGGGCAGCATCCGCCATTGTACCGTCAAGGCCAAGCGGGCGCATATCCACCAGCATACTATGGTTGTCAGTACCCCCCGATACAATTCTAAACCCATGATCTCCCAGCCTCGCTGCCAGCGCTCTCGCATTTTCAACGACTTGCTTCTGATAAACCTTGAAATCTGGACGAAGCGCCTCCCCAAAGCACACCGCCTTGGCTGCGATCACATGCATGAGAGGACCCCCCTGCACACCCGGAAACACCATCGAATTGATTTTCTTAGCGTACTCTTCCCTGCACAGGATCAAACCACCACGAGGCCCCCTCAAGGACTTGTGGGTGGTTGTAGTGACGAAGTCTGCATGCGGGATTGGTGTCGGGTGAACTCCCGAGGCAACCAGTCCCGCGATATGAGCCATATCCACGAAAAGATAGGCCCCCACCTCTTTCGCTATCTGGCCCATCCTCTCGTAGTCCACGACCCGGGAATAGGCACTCGCTCCACAGGTTATTAGCTTGGGCCTCACCTCAGCGGCGACTGAGGCCAACTGGTCGTAATCGATACGCTCGTCTTCTTCACTCACGCCATAGTGCGTTACTTCATAGAATTTCCCTGAGAAATTTGCCTTGTGCCCGTGAGTCAAGTGTCCTCCGTGAGCGAGATCCATGGTAAGAATCCTGTCTCCCGTCTTCAAGAAGGCGAAGTAAACCGCCGCGTTAGCCTGCGACCCTGAATGTGGCTGCACGTTAACGTGTTCTGCTCCAAAAAGCTCTTTCGCCCTGTCGATTGCGAGCTGCTCGGCCCGGTCCACATTCTCACAACCTCCATACCAGCGACGGCCGGGATAGCCCTCTGCGTATTTATTGGTCAGCAGTGATCCTTGCACTTCCAGAATCGCCCTGCTGGCAAAATTTTCTGAAGCGATTAATTCAACGTGATTCCGCTGACGACGCCCTTCCGCCTCGACGACTTCAAAAATCTCAGGATCGCTGAGCGCGAGGGCGCTTCCTGATGCCTTCGCGACCCGATTAACGTGGCGCCCTCCATCGAAAGGCGTATCGAGAAAAGCTCTCACGATACTCACTGCCTGCTCGCCAGTCAGGCCCCGGGCTCCGAGACATGCGATGTTTGAATCATTATGACCACGAGTGATCTCTGCATCCTCTACAGAACATAAACGGGCAGCTCTGACGCCCTGCATCCGGTTGGCTGCGATACTCATGCCGATTCCAGACCTGCAAACCAGCACTCCGAAGTCAGCTTTCCCCTCGGAAACGCTTCGTCCTACCAGGTTCGCGAAGTCCGGATAATCCACCGAATCTTCACCTTTTGTTCCGTAATCGACCACTTGGTTTCCGGTCATCTCAAGTGCCTCGACGATGGCACTTTTGACCTCTACTCCCCCGTGGTCCGCTCCTATCGCGATTCGCAGACTAGCGTTATTCATTGGTCTAAACTCAGTCCCTCCTCGGGACACCCATTCCTTGGCCCTCTTCCAGCGAAACGCAATAGAGAAAACCAATCCGGGAAATTATTCTTCACCATGAGCTCCCTCGGAGCGCAGAAATCCAAGAATTCCTTCCACGGCCCGATCCAGGAACGAAGCTACCTCCTCGTAGGCTCGGAAGCCACCGCCAATCGGGTCCGGAACATCCCTGCCCACGACACCGTCGATTTCCACAAAGTCGCAAACGAGATGAAATTTTCCTTTTTCCCCGGGATAGCGGTCTTCAAGAGACGCCAAATGATACTTCGTCATACAGAAAATGTGGCTCGATTCTGCCAGAATTTTCTCGTCTACCATCCTGCTCGCAAAGCCCTCCATTCCGATTCCCCGTTCCTCGAGGATCTCCAGAGTTTCTGCGCTAGCACCGCCACCCTCATAAGCAGCGACCCCCGCCGAGCTTACCGTCAGGGAATCAGACTGCACTTTCGCTCGCAGCAAGCCCTCGGCCATGGGACTCCGGCACGTGTTCCCCGTGCATACGAAAAGCACATGAGCGAATGAATCTGGCATGCCCATATGCTAGGCTCTCCCCCCCTACCCTCGTCAAACAGGCAATCTCAGGTATTCCTCCTCTTCCTGATTTCCAGAAGATTATACGCCCAATATCTGCCGGTTAGATTAGGACGACCTAACCAATAATTTCTCCACTCCGAAAAAAAATAAAGGCAGGCAGCTGAGTGATTCGCTGCATATGAGTGGGTTACGCCCCTTAATAAAAAGCCCCTTGGGTCGCAGCTTGCCCCCCTTCTTCAATCAGAATACCGAATGGGGTTCAATGATGCCGTTAAATCCCGATCTTGGAAAAAAGCTCAGTGCCGCCCGGCACGGATTGGGTGCTTCCATTCAGGACATTTCCCGACGGACTCACATACCCGAGAATGCGATTCGACATCTGGAAAAAGGTCAATTCTCGGAGTTTCCCAGTGCCGAATACGCAGCGGGATTCCTCGCTCAATATTCTGATTATCTGGGTCTCCCCACCCTAGACCATCTTGATTCTTTCGCTACCAGTGAGGATCGCTCCGGCATTGCCACGAGCGAGAGTAACAAAAATCGCTGTATTACGAGGGTCTCGGTCACCGAAAAACGGCCACTACCCATCACCGGTTCCCGCAATTCCCAGCGGGGCCTCCTGCGATCCAGAAACCTCCCTGAGGAGGAGCCGGAAGAGAATCAACTGCCGATAAACAAGGGGCAGCCTCTCATTGTATTTTCGATCACCTCAATCCTGATCGCCTGCTCGCTGTTCGCATACATGAGACTGAGCGGTGACTTCGATCAGGAAGACGCTTCGGCTACGCAGAATCCCTCTGCCCCCCTGGGTGAGATTGGCGGACTGTCAGCCCAAGCACCCATGAGTCCTGTGTTTTCCGATGTGCCTCGAGCTCTCCCTGTCTCTCCGGAGAGCACCTTGCCTACCACCGCCAAGAACCCAGGTGAAAGGACCAAGATCCAGAATTTGAGCGCTTCGAACGTGACCCCAGCGTTACCCTTTGAGGGGTTCTCTCTCGAAAGTCCGCCGCCCAGAGCGGTCATCGTTGAGGAGTAAGCCACTGGGCGAGAAACCATCGTTGCTTGCAGTCGAGTCCAATCATGATTGTTCTCTGATAAGCTGGAGAAACGGTTTAAGAAATCTTTCGGCTTTCACCGATCCCACGCCTTTGATCGTCATTGCCGCTTCAACCGAAGTTGGTCGCAACCGGGCCAGTGACTCCAACGTCTTGTTTGTGAAAACTCCATAGGGTGGCACCCTGTATTGCTTGGCAAGGCCATTCCGAAGATCCTTCAATTGAGCGTAAAGACCCGCATCAAGCGGGAGAAGCTTTCCATCCTCCTTCCCTGTTCCAGAGCCTGCCTTGCCCTTCCTGCTCCCCTGCTCAGGCCACACCAGACTATAACCGCCTGCTCCCTTCATAACCTGCTCACCCTTTTCCGTCAGGGTCACAAGAGGAAATTCACCTGTCTGGGTAACGAGAAGTCCCGCAGAGTGTAGCGCGTGGAAAAGCTCATTCAGATAGGCGGTTCCCTGTCCCCTGAGGATTCCGTAGGTCGAAAGATCGTGTAACCTTACCCGCAGGATTTCCTGTGATTTACTGCCGGTGAGCATCTGAACGATACGACCCCTTCCGAAGATCCCCTCCCATCCCTTAGATGTTCGTCGACTCATACGGGCCACCCCACTAAGGGCTTTGCGCACGAGAAGGTCCTCGCTTTCTGTCGGCTCTCTACGGTCTGTCCCATAATCGCTACGGCAGACATCACAGGTTCCGCACTCTGCTGGATCGCTCTCCCCGAAATATTCAAGAATTGCCTGTTGCCGACAGGAAGCGCCATAGCACAGAGCTACAATCGCCTTCAGTTTTTTCCGATCACGATTCTCCTTCTCTTCGAGGGTATCCCGGTTGATTTCCAACTGACCGGGTTGAACCTCGGGCCGCTGTAAGCGTGTCCCTCGCCTGCGCTGACCCGGAAGATCAAAGCGTTCCACGTAGCCACCACGAACCAGAACTGAAAGCGCACTGCTTACCGCCATGCCATTCTTTACCTCTACCGCCTCGGTAATTTCCTCGATGGTGGCATGAACCTCCCGCTGCTCGTTGGCCTTCTCGTAAAGGTGCTCGTAAACCTGACAGATTGTCCCATAGCCCGGGTTTGCCCCCTCGAGGAAAAATTCCTGGGTCCGAGTATCCGCATAATTCCAGAGAAGCTCACAATAGGCGGCCTCTCCATCGCGACCAGCACGACCGGCTTCCTGATAGTAGGCTTCTACGCTGCCCGGAACTTCGAAGTGAATAACGAAGCGGACATCTGCGCGATCGATCCCCATCCCGAAAGCATTAGTTGCAACTGCAACATCCACCTCACCACGGATAAAGCGATCCTGCGTTTCCTCCCGTTCCTGTTCGGTCATCCCACCATGATACCCAATACAATTCACACCCCAGCTATGAAGGGTTTCCGCTACTTCC
>DFWB01000093.1 GCA_002380675.1 Akkermansiaceae bacterium UBA4145 | reverse complement strand
CCGGGAGCGGTTCTTCTCGTTGCGCATGCGTCCGGGATCAAGGTTCAGAGTTTGAGGCTGGCCGGCCTCGAGAGGAATCGCCTGAGCCATGATACGCTCGGCCACCGCAAGATACTTCTCCATGAGAAGAGGAGAAATCGATAAGACATCCCCGATCGTATCGAAGCCGTAGCCCGTATCATCAGGAGGAAACGCATCGTTCACATTAAATTTCACACCCAGAATATCCTCGACCGAGTGCCCGTATTCCACGCGATTGAGACGGCGCAGCGTCACCCGCCCCGGATCCGGATTTGCTGGATCAAGCCCGAAGACCTTACGCTGAATCCACGAGATCACCTCTGCACGCTCATCCGCATTCGGCTGACTCTTCTTTGCCGGCGGCATCAGATCGGACCGGAGATTCTTCCAGACCCGCAACCACAACTCCTGATTATCCAGTTTGTGAATGCCATTGACGGGATCATCCAGGGAAACCTCTCCCTTCGAGGCCCCATCACCATGGCAATCGTAGCAATACTGTTCGAGGAGAGGTTTAATCTTCGCCTCAAATTCACCAGCTGCGACACCTTCTTCTTCCGCTGCCTGAATCGCCGCGGAGGAGAAGCCACTCACCACCAGAGTCAGGCACGCAAAGGCGGACCTGACTTTTTTAAGGCCCGGGATCAAGGTTGATTCTCTATCCGGCATTCTTCAGTCCCCGAAAAAAAAATCATTGAATACACGTGCTGACAACTCGACCCCAACGGCTGAGGGGTGACTCCCATCCTTTGCGAAAAGGCGCTTTCCTCGCCCCTTGCTCACCTCTACTGCCCATGCTTCACCAACCGGCACAATCAGAGCATGACCTGCGACCGCAGCAGCTTCCTGATAGCCTGTGATCAATCGCTTCTGCATCTTTTCAAAGGTATCATCGGGATAGCTTTTCTTGTTCCCCCGATCCCCGTCACGACGACCCCAAGTCTGAAAAAACACCGGAAGAGCCCCAGCCTTCCGAATTTCTGTGACGAGGACTCTTACATGAGGATTCATCTCCCTCATCCGTTGCGCTCTGCTGAAGGAAGGGCGCTGACTCTGCTCCTGCAATACCACCACATCCCATTTCCCGTTCCGAATTCGAGTCAGAGTGTCCTCTGATCGCGCATGCTTCTCCAGAGTCCACCCCCCTCGCGTGATCCCCTCAACAACAACTGGACGGCCCTCTTCGTGCGTTATCCTGGCCAGCGCCTTGGGAACCTTGAAGCTATAACTATTTCCCACGAAAAGAATCCGCGGCTCATCGCTCTTATCGAGGCGATCGCGCAGCTCTGCTTTCTCGTCCTTGGAGAAAGCAGCACCCGATACCGCGAGGACGAGGACAGCTGGTATTACTTTCATCATTTTAGGGCTCCCATAGCTTACTCCTTCTCCTTGCCTCCGATACAGAAGAGGTGCCTCTCTCCTCTGATAAAGAGTTCACGACCTGCTGGAGCCGGAGTCGCATCGACTCCCTCTCCCACCGTATTGATTCCAACGACTTCAAACTTTTTACTATCTCTGAGAACCACTGTTGTTCCACTGCGACCGGTCACGTAGACATATCCTCCTGCCGCAATTGGTGACGCGTAGGTCCGGGAAACTTCCGGAACCCGCTCTGTGACGTAGTGCGCTTCGCCACTAACCGCATCAAGACATGTCAGCATTCCTGATTTGCCGCTGTGATAGTAGAGCCGCGATCCTGAAATCAATGGGGAAGCAATATCCGGGGTATGGCGATCCCGATCCCACACAACACTCTTTGTCCCTTTCAAATTACCCCGCCCCTCAAGGTCGAAGGCCCCGATGAATGCTCCTCGAAAGCCACTCCCAACAATAGCGAGACCGTTAATGGCCACCGCAGAGGCCACCGGCCTCTGAGTTTGCCCTTCACAGCGCCAAAGTTCTTTCCCCGTCGCGAAATCATATCCCCTCGCACAGGTCTGCCCATTCATTATCACCTGCTTGCTACCCTCATGATCAACAACCAAAGGAGTTGCCCAGCAGGTGGGCTCCTCTTTCCGGAGCGCCTGCCAGAGAGTCTTCCCATTCCGACGGTCCAACGCATAAAGCGATGAAGGTCCATCGTGATCCCAGGGAACAAGAATCCTGTCCCCATGAATGGTAGGTGAACTACCCTCCCCGAACTCGTTTCGAGTAGTCATCTTTCCAAAATCACTCCGTTTCCAAACCGGAGTCCCATCCATTCGAAAACAGAACAACCCCCGGGACCCGAAATGAGCATAAACGAATTCACCATCAGTACAAGGGGAAGCGGAGGCGAACCCGTTCGTTGAGTGTGTTCCCTCATGCGGCACAGCCTCAATCGCAGTCCGTTCCCACCTGATCTTTCCTGTCTTGCGATCGAAGCAAAATAGTTTGAACGCCAGCTTGGATAAGCTTTTTCCATCGAAACCAGACTTCCCTGCAGTTGGGACCGCCGACACAACAAAAACACGATCTTCCCAAACCACGGGAGATCCCGATCCTCTGCCCGGGACTGGGACTTTCCACCTGACGTTCTTGATCTCTCCCCAATTCGTCGGAGGCTGAGCCTCTGAAGAAGATCCGTTCCCTGTCGGCCCACGCCAATGGCCCCAGTTTGCTGCAGGAAGGTTACTCAGTTGCACCAACAAGGCTGCTAAAAAGAAAAGATGACGTATATGCATGGGTTGTTTGATCCTTCATATCATTCCTCCCTTTTGATCTAAGTGCAAACTTGTTTGAAGAACTAGAAGCTATAGTTCATTCCCATCCAGAAGGATCGGGGTTGACCGATGGAGCGTAATCCGACGCTGCTGAGTCCGGTGGTGATCTCTTGATCAAAGAGATTCTCAATTCGGGCATGAATCTTCACATCTCTGGCAAGCTCAAATTCTCCCCCAAGTCGGGCTGTCCACCAGGACCCGAGCAGGCGCTCTCCCATGGGATCGTCGAACTGACTGCTACCTATTTCCACTTCGGCAAAAACTCTCAGCCCGTCCAGTGGCCTACCCCTGATCGCCGCGATGAAACTATGCTCAGGACTCTGCGGAAAAGACTGCCCCTCGAGCCCCTCTTGTTCCAGTGACTTTTTGAATTGCGACTCCGAGAACAGGTATCTCAGGATACCCGTCCACTGCGGAGAAACCTTCCAGCGCATGGCAGCTGACCCGCCCCGCACTCGAGCATGATCAACATTGCGGCGCTGAGCCACAGATCCCCCTTCGGGAACAAACCCGGCAACCGATGAAGCTTCCTCTGGGTCGGCAATCGGAACATTCGCAATAACGTCATCAATCCAATGATGAAACAGGCTCAGCTCCCAAGAAATTTCTGGCGTAGCTTTCCATTCTATTCCGAGATCAACGGTATCAAAGCGCTCTGTTCGGAGACTGGGATTTGCCTCCGTAATATCATTACGAACTCGAAAAGGGCGGTAGAGCTCATTGATAGTGGGAAGACGGAATGAACTGGCAACAGAAGCATGAATCCCAAGAGGTTCGGCGAGTTGATATCGCAATGTTCCACTAACTGACCCTTCAGTTCCATCCCGGTCACCATAAGAAGAATTGCGGAGCAGGTCACCAGTTACAGGCCTTCGCTCAATACGCACGCCATCACTGAAGGCCCAGTAATCGACCCGCGCACTACCCGCAAGGGACAGACCTCTGGCAATGCCCTCATGAATTCCGCGTAGAAAAACTCCCCCGATCAGTTGCTCTCCACCGGCTCTCCGTTGTCGAAGAAAGGCCCCATCGACAAAACCTGCCAGCTCATTCGTCTCGCCCCTCAGCCGCCTCAGATCTGCCCCAAGAACAACCTTCATTCCCTCTGCCGGGCTCAGGGCTGCAGTAAAGCCGCCACCAATTCCTTCACCAGGCACATCAAACTGATCAAGGGCAGGCACCTCGCTGCCCCGGTCCGCAGCGACCTTTGCAAAAAGCGCCTCAAAGTCGCGGCGCTGGTAATATGCCAGACCCTGCCACGTCATGGATGGTGTGTTTCTGGTGACCCGAATTGATAAATCAAGAGCCTCGGAAGCATTCATGGAGAGAACTGTCCCGTTACCTCTCCGCTCTGAATGCAGGGACACGAATGGCTCTACGGTCAGCTCCTTGTCTGGGCGCCAGACGACCCGGAAATCGGCACTGCGTGTCGCCAACCCCAACCGACGATCCACCGAACCACGCTGGTCTTTCGCTAAGCCGTAGAATCCGCTGGAGGTAAGGGTGTGAACAGCCGCTTGAGTGGACAGAATCGCATCATTGCTTGCTCTGTTACCCAGGAGGGTCAACCCGCGGTTTCCATGGCTTCCCGCGTGGGTCTGGATTCTCGTCAAGTGACCCGACGGGGTGTCTCCTGTGAGATGCACCACTCCTGCAGGACTCTGGTTTCCCCATACCGCGGCCTGCGCGGATGGAATAATGCGAGCAGAGTTCAGGGCCCCAGGCGCATACCGGGACCAGGAGACCCATCCCCCGAAGGGGTCATTCTGGGGAATTCCATCCCGCAGAATAAGGGTTCGAGCCGCCGCACTGGCACCGACCCCTCGAAGACTCACTCCTGCAGAGGTCGGGTTGCCAAAAAGGGCTGATTGTCTCCGATATAATGAAAATGAAGGGTCACTCGAAAGCATCTGGTCGACAGTCCGGGGCGCCTCGAGCGCGATGTCATCCGCAGACCAGAAAGCAGCCGCTGCATCCCCCTCAATGAGCCGCTCTGCAGTGACCCTCGTCTCCGGCAGAACCAAGATCTCTGGGAGGGGCTGAGCACCGGCACTCTCCGCGAGGAGCAGCCCAAAGGTTACCAACACGCCTCTGGGCCAAAATTGAACTACCGAAGACTTTGTTCCACCCCGGGATTTCAGGCACTCGAGGATCATGATTGCCCAAGTTTAGGGCAATACCGGGAAAAAGCGATTGCGCGGACTGAATTTGAACAACTTTCAAATTATCGAATGACACAAAATACATTCTCCTTCCACCCAGTTTACCCCTAAACTCACTTGCCGTGAAAACCCACTTCGCTTTATTCGGAGCGGCTGCTCTTGTGGCCATCTGGCCATCCGCCGGTAGCTCTGCTCCAGACCCTCAGGATTGGCCAGTCTATCTGGGCGGAAAAGAGCGCAACCTGTTCTCTCCCCTCGCTCAAATCAATCGCAAGAATGTCAAATCCTTGGAAGTGGCATGGAGCCATGACACAGGTCACAAGTCGGAATACCAGGCCAATAATTTGATCATCCGGGGAATCCTCTACACCCCTACAGCAACGCGTGAGATCCTCGCCCTCGACGCAGGGACGGGAAAGACCATCTGGAAATGGGATCCCGGGCAGGAGAAGACTGGGCGCGGCCGGCAGCGCCAGCGAGGGCTGGTCTACTGGGAAAATGACCAGGGCGGGGAGCGAAGACTCCTTACCGGTGTGAAGGGACACCTTTTCGCAGTCGATCCTGACACCGGCAAAACCATTCGAGATTTCGGGGAGAATGGATCCATCAACCTCGGCTCGGGACTCAATACCCCGGGAGTCATCTACCAGGACCTCGTTATCGTGGGAGGTGTTGGCGGTGTAGGTGCTGTTCGTGCCTACGATGTCCGGACTGGAAAACGTCG
>DFWB01000123.1:8318-14791 GCA_002380675.1 Akkermansiaceae bacterium UBA4145 | reverse complement strand
AGAACCGCACCAGCACCGACCCCAAGATAGGACAGCTTGTAGTGCCAGATCCCGCGCCGGATGAACTTGAGCACATTCATTGCTTTTCCAATTGCCCGCCGCGGAGCTCAAAGTGACTTTCCATCCTCTGAGCCAGAGCGAGATTGTGGGTAACGACTACGAGGGTGACGCCCATCTCGGAATTCAGCCGCCCCAGAAGCTCTGCAACCACTTCTGTTGTCTCAAGATCGAGCGAGCCCGTAGGCTCATCTGCAAGAATCAATTTTGGCTTATTGACAAGTGCCCGGGCCAGAGCCGCGCGCAATCGCTCCCCGCCAGAAAGCTGGTGTGGAAAGTGGGTAAGCCGGTCCTGAAGGCCGACATTTTCGAGCAATGTCTCCGCCCTCGCCGCAGTCTCTGATTCGGCTTCCTCCCAACCCCCGGCAAGGCGGGGAAGAACCACATTTTCCAGAAGGGTGCACTGCGGCAGCAGGTGATGGTGCTGGAAGACGAAACCCAGAGAGCGGTTTCGGAAAGTCGCGGCCTCCTCTTCACCAAAGGAGGAGAGATCATTGCCATCGATGACTATCTTGCCCTCACTGGGCTGGTCCAACGCCCCTAGAAGATTCAGCAGGGTTGTTTTTCCGCTACCCGAGGGACCGACGACTGCTGCCGTCTTTCCCGATTTTACCTGAAAATCGATGCCAGCGAGGGCGCGAACGGCCTCCCCCGGCATCTCATACACCTTGCTTACATTTTGAACATCTATCATTGCCTGATCACTTTCCACCGCTTGGCCTTTACTTCGTGACCCGGCAAGTCGCCAGGACGAACCGCTCTTACAGGGATTCTCATAGAAAAAACAGCACGGAGGCGGGCCTCAAGTTCGCTCTCAACCGATTGCCCCTCCAGAATCTCTACGATCAGGCTGACCTCTGGCAGGGCTCCGCGCTCATCGACCTCGACCAAGTATTCCCCGATCCCATCCAAGCCTCGAACAACCGCCTCGATCGCACTGGGGTAGAGGTTCACCCCTCGAACTACTACCATATCATCCGCCCTTCCAATGATACCCCCATGCAAACCAAAGACTCCGGGCCCCTCCCCCTCAACGGCTACCGGCCGGACAAGATCGCCCGTACGATAGCGGATCAATGGTGACCCGTAGCGCCCGAGAGTTGTCAATACGAGCTCTCCAACTTCTCCCAGAGCTACGTGGGCTCCACTACCTGTCTCGATAACCTCCGCGTGATAGGCCTGATGAGAAATTCGGAGGACCTCGGGATTTTGAGGATCGCTGACTGTTACCGGACCCGTCTCGGTCATCCCATGGTGGTCCACAACCCGCGCATTCCATTCACGCTGGATCCGTTCCCGAACCTCCGGAATACTTCCCCCGGGCTCACCACAGACGACCAGCGCCTCCACGCCCAGCACATCCACCGGAAGGGCCATTTCCTTCCCTATGTTCGCAAGATGAAGGGCATAGGTGGGGGTACACGCAATAAAGCCAGGTCGATGCCGCTCCATCATCCGGAGGCGGTTTTCACTCGAAAGCCCACCTCCCGGAATCGCCCGGATACCCATTTCCGTCGCAGCCTCAAAGGCGGACCAGAACCCAATGAAGGGGCCAAAGGAGAATGGGAAAAACGCGCTATCCCCCGGAGTAGCCCCAGCCTTGTCCCAGACCCACTGCCACGATTTTAAGACCCAGTCCCAGCCGGTAGAATCATCTAGCCAGGCCATGGGATTTCCTCGCGTGCCGCTTGTCTGGTGGAAACGAGTGTAGCGCTCAATCGGATAGGTGAGGTTTGAGCCGTAAGGGGGATGTGCTTCGTGATCCGCAGCCAGTTCGTCCTTGGTCGTAAACGGTACTCGGCTCTCGAATTCCTTCAGACTCTCCACCGTTCGAAGCGTTCCCAACTTTGCCGCGTAAAAAGCATTGGCAGGCAGGATGGCTCCAAAGAGGTCGTTGATGGCGCTGAGGGGCATCATTTCCGAAGTCTCTCCAGTCTTCCCAGAGGAGTTTTACTTACTATTGTTTTGCTTGAGCCTCTATCGGCGGTTTGGCCGGAGGAGCTCCGTGAGATCCAGCGGGCTTGAACTTCACCACCATGAAGCCGCCAAAGGCCGCCATCAGGATCCCGCAGAAAAATTGCCACGGAACGGCTGCGAGCCCTCCTGCCGGTCGATCCATACAGATCGAAACGATCGCATTCACCAGTGGGGCTCCGCAGAAGATGATCGACATCACCGAGATTGCCACAATCGCAGGACTCATCCCACCCTTTGCTCCAGAAGCCATCGCAAGCAGAACGCAAAAGGCTCCGATCGCACCAAGAATCCCGGCAAATAGAGAAAGCCACATCCCCTTCCCCGGCATCGACCAGTCTGCTCCCTTGACCAGCAGGACCACCAGTGGCGCGACTACTGCGGTGATAAAATAGGCTAGCCCCACGAAAAGGAACGCCTTGTAGCGGCCGAGGACCTTGTCCTGCATTTCAACTTGGCCGGCATGAAGGAAAATGCCGTAGAGGCCCCAACAGGCCACGGTCATGAGAGCAAAAATAAGCCAGTTCATGGATTTCTTTTTCTGAGATTTGGGAAGAGGGGCGCTCACTGGAATCATTCGGGATTGGCGGCAGCCTCGGCGGACTTGAGATCAGCTCGAATCTGTTCAGGGATGGGAACTGCGGAAATTTCTCCGTCTTTGAATTGCACGCAGGCAACCGCTACTGTTCCCGTCGCAATGGGATCATCCCCGGGGTCAAGGTAGAAGCGAAAACTGTAGCGAACCGACCTCGTCCGGATTTCTTCGATACTAACCCGTATCCGCAACACGTCGTCGTTACGCGCAGGCTTCCGGAATTCACAACTGGCACTCACCCGCGGCCATCCAACCCCATCCTCTGCAGCTCGTCCGTGAACTGGATGTCCAAGGCTCCGCATGAAGGCATGTTCAGCGGACTCCATGTAGCGATAAAAATTGGAGAAGTGCACGATCCCGGCGAGGTCTGTCTCATGAAACTCAACCCGGCGGCTGTGCTCATAGCAGTAATTTTTGGAATCCTCCCTCATGGCTGGCGGGATGCAGTCTTTGCACAGGCTCTCTGAGCGAGTTTCAGGAACCCATCCTTCATGGCCTTCACACTATAATGCTCCTCGACCCCTCGGCGACCTCTTTCTCCCATCACTGTCGCCTCCTCAGGATTGCCTAGGAGCTCTTCCCAGGCACACGCCAGCAACCCGGGGTCGCCGGGTGAGACTGTTTTTCCTCCCCCCGTGACCAGCGCGATTTCCTCAAAGGTCGAGCCCCCGGGGTTCACCACCGGAACCCCACTAGCCATGGCCTCAACCAGACAGAGCCCGAAGGCTTCGGCATAACGCATCGGCGCCGAAAAAATCGTAAGGCTACCAAGAAAGCGGGCTTTCTCTTCTCGGCTGACATTGGGCTTCCAGTCAACAAGATGGCTCAGTCCAGCAGTCTCAATTTTTTGTTTCTGCTCCTTCACGAAAGGCTCATCCCCCGGGGGACATGAGCCCGCAATCTTGAGCCGGCACTCCGGAAAGTTTCCCTTCGCTTGGAAGAGGAGATAGGCATCCACCATGTCTCCTAGACCCTTATCCCTGCACATCCGGGACAAGTAGCCAATCGCCTTGGGCCCATCCGAGGGCTGTCTCCCGTATCCTTCCAAGTTAATCCCGTTAGGGAGCACCTCTATTTTCTCCTGAGAGATCCCAAGGCGCTTGGACATGACCCCGGCATAAAAGCGACTTGGGGCAATTAGCATTTCGCACTCCACAAGCCGTTCCTTCATTTCGTCCCAGCACCCTGTCCGGTAAGGTTCGGGCAGGCTGTCCAAAAAGGTGTCTTCTCCCTGGAAAAACGCGATGACCGGAATGTCTCCCAGACGCTTTTTCAACTCTTTGGTCATGCCGGCGAAAAGTGCTGTCGACAGGGCGATACATTCGGGCTGCTCGTGCACGGCAAGCCAATCAATCAGCTTTTCCAGCTCCTTCGTGAAACGGCTCTGTTCCACCCGGAGCATAGCAAGACAGATCTCTCCCTGGTCTCGCGGGCTGGTCATATGGCTCCGGCTCGCCGCCTTCCGCAGTAGCCCTGCACCATTCAAGAGGGCGTCAAACCACCGGGGGGTGTGCCTGAAGAACGCAAACTTGTTTTGCAGGTAGACGTTGATCCCTCCAAAAAATATCGGCACCCGACTTTCCTGCGGCGGACTTTCCTCGTCCAGCTGCATGGGGAGATACATCGGCAACAATGCGACCTCGTGGCCGTCACGATGGAGGGCCGTTACGAGGGTATTGTCGCGCATGCACGCCCCGCAGTGGTAGCTACCCGTGCCCGCTGTCAGAAAGGTGACCTTCATGCGGGTAACGGGGACATCGTTTTATGTTACAGTCTGAGGAGCTCGCCCGTGGGCGAGAGGCTCCGGAAGGGAGGCTAAGTCGCCTATTGCTTCCGCGAGGGGCGTATAATCTTTTCCATCGAGATCGCCAATCAAACAGTCCGTGAGCATAGGGCGCATCTCTTCGTGCCGCTTAATGAGCTCCCCAAAACTGAAATTCTCGTCGTAGAAAGCGTAAACGAGCTTGCGCATTACTTCGATCATTCCGCAAAGCTCTTCCCCGTAAGTGGAGAATTGCCCTGCTGAGAAGTCCCCTTTCTCTAAAGCTTCTCCTACGGCGTCTGCTGCCATTTCTCCGCTTTTCAAGGCTAGAAAGACTCCCGAGGAAAAGACCGGGTCTAAAAATGCAAAGGCATCACCTGCCATGACGAGACCATCTGAGGCGCAATGCTCTCCCCGGTAAGAATACTCCCCAGTCACCCAGTATTCGCCGAATTGCTCTCCCTCTCCGAGGTGATCCTTGATCCAGCTATTTTTCTCGATTTCGCGCTCGTAGATCTCCTTCGGATCCCTGCTGTCACGGTAGAGGTAATCCCGCTCCGCGACGATTCCTGAGCTTACAATATTGTTGCGGAGAGGAATGTTCCAGAACCAGCCCCTGCCATCGACATAAGCTACCGTAGTTGCCCCTTCATCCAGACCTTCGTCGCGCTTCGCATTCTTGTAGAGCGTCCAAATCGCAATTTTGTTGAGCTTCGGATCCCGTTTTCTCCAGCTCTTTTTTCTCAAGAACAGGGCATCACGCCCAGTGCAGTCAACCGTCAGCGGTGCTTGGAGGGTGTATTCCTGCCCGTCTTTTCCCTTGGCCGTGACGCCAACAACGCGTTCCCCTTCGTAATTGAAACCGCGCACTTCTGTTTCCTCTCGAACGTCGACTCCTTTGGCCTCTGCATTGCGCAGCAGCATATTGTCGAAGACGGACCGTTCCACCTGCCAAGTCGTGGCCGCTGGGTGGTCAAAATGCTGAAAAAAGTAAAAGGGATCCGATATTTTCCCATCTTTTGAGACAAACTGCACGCTGTGCTTCTTCACAAATGCCTGCTTTTCCATTTCCTCCAAGACTCCGAGCCTTTTCAGGGTGAAGTAGCAGAAGGGCATGAGCGACTCGCCGACATGGTAGCGGGGAAACTTTTCTTTCTCGAGCAAGATGACTCGATGGCCTTTCTCTGCAAGGAGGGCAGACGTGGTAGCTCCACACGGGCCCCCGCCGATGACAATGACGTCACAGGATTGTTTATCGCCGGAAATATTCATGGGTGGTGAAAATCAGGAACTATTTCGAGAATACGGGCCAGACAGGTCTCGTCATGGGTTTTTAGCTGATTGTAGCGACCAAAAAACATGCCTGCAGAGCCCAATAGGGATAATTTCGGCGGTAGAGCCTCCCGCGCAACCGAAAAGTAGCCCAAAGGCTCGCTTTTATAGGTCATCCCACTCTCATTGAGGATCCCCCCTAAAGGTTGCTCGCCGCGTAAAATCAATTTCTGAAGAGCAGGAGGGAAATTATCCAACTCCATTTCAATCACCCCAAATTCAGCCGCGCGACCAGTTCCCTTCCCCTTGAGAATGACTTCCCTGGAGTAGCATCCATCGGAATTTTCCTCCGCGAGAACCTCAAGAAGCATGCGCTCCTCGTAGAACCTCTCCAGGGTCGAAGTCATGTCACCCTGATGCACAAGGAGAGCTTTGAAAGGCTCTGGCACTTCCTCGGAAGGGCACCAGATAAATCCCTCTGGGCTCAGCCCAGCACGCGCGAGGGATTCACCCAAAAAACCGTGAGGAGATGAATGCTCGATTGGATTCAAGAGGGATTTTTCGATGAAGGGCTCTTGGAGATCGCTCGCGACCGCCGCATAGCGGGCCAGCGGACAATATCTCGCTGCGATCTTAAACGATTCGATCCGTTTTATGGTGCTCGAGGAAAAAGTCGTGAAGGAGATTATCCACGCAAAGAAGTCCGTCTCGGCTCAGCACAATGGCATCATCGACCACCTCAAGAAGCCCCTCCTCGGTAAGCTCCTCGAGAGGGCGGGAAAAACGCTCAAGGATATTAATTTCGAATTTGTT
>DFWB01000123.1:7174-7938 GCA_002380675.1 Akkermansiaceae bacterium UBA4145 | reverse complement strand
CGGATCATACGCTCCTCTTCATTCGTTCGAAACGCGCGCTTGACTGGCATTTTCTCTGAATCAATTGCGTCCACGTAATCGTCTATCTCCGTCAAATTCTGATAATGGACTCCCTGCACATGTGAGAACGAGGCCACCCCAAGCCCAACAAGATCTGCGCCTCCCCAGAGAGAGTCTCGATAGATGAATTTTGTTCTCTCGGGGTTCTTTACCGCCGTATATCCGGAACTAATCGTGTAGCCATTAGCCTCTAGTTCCGCAAAGGCCTCCTTCACCCAGCGCCTCTTGGTTTCCCACCCCGCCACTGGTGCCACCAAGGCACCACTCTCCTTCATGTCCTTGTATATGGTCGTGTTATAGGGAATCTCCATCTGGTAGATGGTGATGCTGTCCGGAGCAAGTTTGAGCACCTGCTCAATGTTCTTCTGCCAGTTCTCCTCCGTCTCCTCCAACATTCCCGCAATAAGGTCGATATTGATCTGATCAAACTCTTCGGACCTTGCGCGCTCGAAGGCCTTCCAAACCTCCTTGCTCCGATGAGCGCGGCCGTTGATCTCGAGGATCCGGTCGTCAAAGTTCTCGATCCCAAGGCTCAAGCGGGTCACTCCGATCTCCTTGATCGCAGCCAGCTTTCCCGCCGTCAGGGTCCCCGGTTCACATTCGAAGGCGACCTCCTCCGCCTCATCCCACGGGAGGATGGCCTTCATGCGGTCGGTAAGGTCTGTCAGCTGCCGCCCGGAAAGGTAGGAAGGGGTTCCTCCTCC
>DFWB01000123.1:0-6849 GCA_002380675.1 Akkermansiaceae bacterium UBA4145 | reverse complement strand
AAGTAGATAAAGTGCGGCTTGCGCCCCGCAACAAGAGGCTTCGCTGCGAGACGCTCCAATTCGGTAATGGTGTGATCCAGATAGTCTCGGATCTCCTGTCCATTTTTATCCGTATAGACACGGAAATAGCAGAAGTGACAGCGCCTGCGACAGAATGGAATATGGTGATACAATCCGAGAGGTGTCCCCGGGATCGGGGCACGGTCATAGGCCGACCGCACTTCCTCCTCCTGGTCACTTGACCAGAAGGAAAAGGGCGGGTAATTGGAAATAAAGTAATTGCCCGCCCGGGTGGCCTTCTTCGTCGGAGGGGTAGCGGTTTCGCTCATGGTGTCGCTTGAAGCTTATTGTCGCCCGTCAGGGGCAAACAGAATGGGCGAAGAAGAGAATAGCCCGTTTTTGCCGGGATTGGAACCTCGCAAAGTGATTACCCGGTTTCAGTGACCCGGCAGGGCCGTTTACAGGAGGACCTGCAATTGAATTTCCCCATCAAAGCTCTCTGAACACCTTTCATTTTGGGGGTCCTTATAATCAGGCAGGGCTTCCTTACTGTCCCCCAATACAAAAAAGCGTTCCGTCAGAGCCCCCTACCACAATTCTACCGTTGGCAAATGCGAGATCTGAACTGATCCCCTCTCCCAGATCCACCCTCCAGATTTCTTTCCCGTTCACGGGGTCGACCGCATAAACCCTTCCGTCTCCAGATCCAAAGGCCACCGCATCCTTGAAGACGATTGCTCCGCCATCGATACGGGAGCCGGTCTTGAATCGCCATGCTCTTTTGCCGCTATCCCGGTCTACCGCATGGAGGTGCTTGTCTCGGGAACCGATGAACACGTGCTTTTCGGTAACTGCTGGTGCCGCGTAGAATCCGAAATCCTTGTCTTCGTAAACCCACTTCGGATCCTTCTTTGAAATGTCTACTGCGACCAGCTGATTTCCATAATTCGCAGAATACACCATGCTACCCATGGTCGCTACAGTACCAATGATCTCCGCCTCCACCTCAACTTCATTCACTGCCTTTCCATTAGTGACGTCAATCACGTGCACTCTTGCATCGCAGCCTCCAAGAACGATATTTTTGCCATTAACCAGTGCTGGGGTTCCGTTGATCTGCTCTGCCGTTTCGTAGGTCCACGCTTCCGTGCCGTCTTTGGCACGCAGCGCCCGGCAGATCCCATCGTAGCCGTTGACAACGATCCACGACTCCTTGCCATCGGGGCTTTGAACCAGTAAGCCCCCGCCCACGAACTTATCCGCAGCTTCATATTTCCATAGCTCCTTACCTGTCTTCTGATCGAAGCAGTAAAGATATCGATCGCTCGATCCGATGAAAACCCGGCCTCCGCCCACGGTTGGTGGGGCCTCAATGGTATCCTCCGTTTCAACCTTCCAGCGCAGCTTGCCGCTACGCTCATCCACGGAGTAAAAGGTGCCCATTACCGTGCCTACGAAAACGGCGCCATCCGCGATAGCTGCGTCCCCCACAATCGGCCCATCAAGCACGGCATCCCAGCTTACTACAGGCTTGCGAGGAATACGGTCGGGAACCCGCCCCTGCAGGGCGTTGCCTCCGCGGGGAATCGCCCATGACTTTGTCTCTGATTCTACGTTTTGATCCTCGGGGACCGCGAGGCTGGTCCCTGCGGTAACGAGAACATGAGCCACGCAGATGGCCAAAAAGTTAGGGTAGAGGTAGTTCATCACGTATCTTGGTTTGCAGCACCATCAAAGGCGTTCTCGTATAATACTGCAAAATCTTCTCTTTTCATACTCCGAGGATTGAACTGTCCCGTCCATTGCCTCGTAGCGTCCTCCGCAAGCTCGCCAAACAAGCTTGGATCAACGCCACACTGCGCTAGCGGAGAGAGATCCGCCACGGTCAGCAAATGCTCAACCCAGGCTCGGACCTCCCAGTCCGCCCCTTGGCAGCTTGAGAGCAAGGTTCCATAATGCACATAGGTCTCCCGGGCTTCCAGGACTTCCTGATTCAGCCCGATCACATGAGGAAGCATCAGAGCAACCGCGTGGCCGTGGGCTAGCCCGCATGAGGCCGTGAGAGGGTTCGCCGAGGCGTGAGCCGCGCCCAACATGCTATTCTCAATTGCGAGTCCCGCAAAGGCGGATCCCATTAACATCGCGTTGCGCTCGATCGCCGATGCTTCTCCCCTCAGAACCGGCTCAATCGCAGAGGAGATATGAAGAAATGCCTCTCTTGAGTAGGCGGAGGAAAACGAATTCCTACGAGTGCTTACCGCCGTCTCCAGAGAGTGCGCGAGGGCGTCCAGCGCAGTAAGGACCGCCACCCTGTGAGGCATCGAGGCCGTCAGGTCAGGGTCAAGAATGGCATACGTCGCAAGCGCAGAGGGGTCCCCACAGGCCATTTTCTCGTGAGATTGATCCCGACTGATTACCGCGTAACTCTGGCATTCGCTTCCGGTTCCAGCCGTAGTTGGAATGCCAATAAAGGGGAGAAGGGGAGTCCGAGCCGCGCCGTACCCCTTGTAATCGCTCATAGCACCCCCGTTAGTCAGAAGAAAATTACAGCCCTTTGCGGTGTCCATACTGCTCCCTCCACCAAGGCCCACAAAGCAATCCGGCCCAACCTTGCGGGCAAATTCCATCGCAGCAAGAATGTCGCTCTCCTCAGGATTCTCGCTCGTGCCATCATAAACCGTGCAGGCGATTCCTGCATCTTCAAGCAGAGCCGCGGCTCGCCCGGTGTGGCCGGCAGCTGCCACCCCTTGATCGGTAACAAGCAACACGTTCTGCCCTCCGCTCTTGCGGACACACGACGGTAACTCCGCGAGAGAGCCGGGGCCGCCCACCAGTTGCGGACTAGGTCTGGTTGTAAAGGGCTCCATCCTGAATCAGCTCACTGCGGCAAGATTCCCCTGGATAGCGCGCCGCCGGAACAGAAACTCGAACAAATTGCCTTCGTGTGGCTGCTCCCATTGAACCCGGTTGGTCGGGAAGGGGCCAATATTGAGCCGCTCGATATCGGGTGAATTCATCAGGTCGCGAATCCAGGCTGCGTCCTCAGTCCAAGCGGAAACAACCAGAGTCTCCCCAATCTCCTCAAGCATTTGGCTCTGCGGCATTTCCGTCACACTGGCAAAAGGGAACATGAATTCCGTATTTGCGAGAGGGTGCCCCGGGTCCGCGCAGGAAATCAAGGTCGGCCGCAGATACGTCTGCCCATGCATCTCAACAAGACGGGAGCCGCTCCGGTAACGCGCTGTGACATCTTCCGCTCCCTCCACCTTGAGGTGCTCATCAATGAGGTCATTAATCGATCCAGCCCATTCGGTGTTCGAAAAGCCGCAAAGAAGCGCCTCCTCATGATCCCTGGGGAGAGGTTCGATAGCAGCCAGGTCACGCGCTACGGCATCCGCCAGTTCATCTCGCCCGGATGGAACAAGAATCGCAGAGGTGTTAATGCAGCTTCGGCCTCCGTTGGCCGAGATAGATTCTACCAGAGTCTCTGTATGATCGGCCCATTTGCCGAGATAATCATCTCCGATAAGGATCTTGCTCCTCCCCGTGCCATGGACCTGGATACTCGGAAAGCCCGAATACTTTCGGACTGTGGCGTCACTTCCAAACGCGATGCCACGACCACAGCTCATGAGAATGGTGTCCCCGCCCTCGTGAGTCGTAGGATAAAACCCGAACGCTTCTTTCGGGAATCCTGCGGCAATCAGGGACTGAACGATACGCAGGGGAGTAAAGGGGTCTTCCCGTCCTGGTTTCAACAGGACCGGAATCTTCAGAACCGGCGCGGGCAGCCACAACGAGTTTACCGCAGGCGCATTGCTGGGGAGAGAAACCCCCAGAGCATCAGCCACCGGATAGAAGTTCACTTCAAGATCATCGACCGCCGAAAGCCCCCGATCAAAAAGCTCTAACGGAAGATTACGGGTCAGACCTCCGATCACCGTCCGGATCTGCGACATCGCCGCATGAACTTTGCCCATGTTCATCTTCACGAGCGTGTGGGGAAGCTTGGTCAGCGCAGACAGAGACTCGATATATTGCTGGGGACTCTGAGTGCTGTTCCCGACGGGAAGCTCCTCGTGGAGGAAGAGTTCCGCAGCAGCTTCGCAATAGTCCGCAAGAGTCTCTGCAGGCAGGGCCTCTAAAGCGGCCTTTGATTTCTCGAGGTTGAGAATATCCCGACGGATCAGGCCGGGATTCGCCGTATGGGTGTAGACCGCATTGCCTGCTGCGGACTCCAGCTCAACGGTATCGAGACTATGGTATTCCTCGCCGAGGCGCAGGACCGGGATATGCGTTTCCTTACTCATGATGTTCAGTGGAGCGCTTTAAAGCTCCGGGGTTTCAAGTTTCTCGTTGGTGTTTTCCGTTCCGAATGCCGAGTCTTGGGGTCCTCTCGTTTAGTAGACGCCTTCAATCACCTGCTTCGTTCCGCTCTGAAACGGCCTTACATCACCTACCCCGTCCCAGGGAAATTCCCCACATGGCTCTCTCCGAATGGCCTCATCCCGCTCAAGAAAACGAGGCACGAAAAACTCCTTGGTCATGGTTGTGAGTTCCACCCGGCCATAGTCCCCATATTCCACATCGCGGGTCGAATCCTCTGGGTCCACGATTCGCAGGACGGCACGGGGCTGGGGCGCATAGTAAGTGAGGCTGTACTCTCCTGGCTCCCGCTTCCGGCTAATTGCAAGGCCCATCAAGGTGTTCCCGTAGGTTGGGGCATAATTGATTTTGCCCTCCAATACTTCCTCCTCAATGAAGCGGACGTATTGAGGAGTCATGGTCGTTCCCCCGGCAAACACACCCTTGATCCCTCCATCAACCAGCGACATCCGCTCAGCAAGACTCTCGAGCAGCTTGGGTGTGGTAAAGAGGCACTTGATGTCTCGATGCCGGATAATGGTAACCGCCTGATCAATGACATGCTCTTGGTACTTTCGGGCCATTGAGTATTCTCCGTCCGCAATCAGGCGCTTCACCCAGCGGGGATCCAGATCGATGAAAAAGCAGGCCCCTCCCCGCCGATTGGCTAGATGCTCAATGGAAAGTCGCAAGCGCCTTGGCCCGGTGGGGCCCACCATCAGCCAATTCCCTCCCTGAGGAAAAAAGTCGGAAGGGTAATGATCACTGAACTCCGAATAATCGGTCTTGTAATCGTCCCAACCAATCCGCTGCTTCGGCATCCCGGTTGTGCCTCCGGTTTCGAATACATTGAAAGGCCTGCCTTCAAACGCCTTTGGGATAAACCGGCTGGGATCCTCTTTCCGGAGAACCTCATCATCAAAGTTTGGAAATTTCTGGATATCCGCGAAGCACGTCACCTCGGTCCGAGGGTCGAATCCCAGGCTGGAGGCTCTTTCTAGCCAGTAAGGGCACCCCGTCTCCGGAGAAAAGTGCCATTGCATGCTTTCTCGAACACGCTCGTCCAGTGCCGCACGGGCTTCTTCCACGGTCAAATCACAGCTCATATCTAATCAATTCCTTGGTGATGGGGCATATCCCTACTCCTTTCTGGCAATCCCGCAAGTCCCACGATCCCGCGGGAGAGGGAATTATTCCTGAATAGTGGCATGAATCCGCCCGTGTCGGGCCATTTTCGCCTTATACAAAAAACTTGTCCACCGTCTCCTTGGCGGGCGGCTTGGTGGCGAGCGAAACAACCACCATTGCCAGAGCACCCGCTACCCAACAAATGGCAGCCGGCATAATTCCGCCCATCACGGTAAACTCACCCCCGAAGCCTGACATCGCAAAAAAGGTGAACCAAGTCACCACGACTGTAATCACGCTCGCGAATGCCCCCGCAGCGGTCGCACGCCGCCAGTAAAGCGCGGCAATCACAAGTGGCGTAAGAGCCGCAAAGCCAGAGAAGCACCAGACCGCAAGGTCGAAGACGTTCTGATTCTGGAGGAGAAGAGCCAGCACGTAGGTCACCGCCACAATGCCGACCACGAAGCTCCTCGCCATGAAGAGGATCTGCTTATCGGTGTACTCTTTCTTGGAATTATGCAGGACCACATCGTTCGTGAAAATGGTGCCCAGGCACAGGAATTGTGAATCCAGTGAGGACATGATGGCCGCAAGAATTCCAGCTGTAAGCATCCCCGTCAGAATAGGGTTCCCTATCAAGGTCTTGAGAACATTTGACAGAATTGCTGCGGGGGGCATTCCCCAAGGGAGCAACCCGCTGGCCCAGATCCCGATCAGCACACAGGGCACCCAGACTATCATGATGCACAGCGGGTGAGCGACCAAAGTAAGCTTGAATGCTTTCGCGCTTTTCGCAGTAAGCCAATGCTGGAACAGGTGCGGGAACATGCCCACGCTCAGGGGAATGAACATATAGCTGAGGAACATCAACCACGGCACTCCCACCTCGCGTGTCTTGGCGACTACCTTCTTGGTTTTAGGATTCTTGGCCTTATAAATGATCTCGACCTCGTCTCTCGTCAGGTGGGGTTGCTTTCCTGCCCATTGCTCCGCCTCCTCCGGGTGCTTGAGCTTCCCAACAACCTTGGGCTTCTCCGCTTTGACTAATTTCCCTGAGGCTTTGTCAAACGCGTAGTCCTGCACAACCTCACCCTGCTCTGTCACACGCGCGGCAACATTGGTTGGGCTTCCCGCCTGTCCCAAGACATTATAAATGAGCACAAATGCGACCAGCCCCATCCCCATAAATACCAAGGTCTGGAACGTATTGGCCCACGCAGCGGCCCGAGAGCCCCCCGCAAAAATATAGGCCAGTACTACGCCGCAGATGACCAGGCCCGTGAGCCAGGGCGGCACTCCCCCATTCAGGATCGGGTTTTCGCTTTGGAAAAGTTCAGGAAAGGCGCCGGCCGTAGC
>DFWB01000365.1:5563-30180 GCA_002380675.1 Akkermansiaceae bacterium UBA4145 | reverse complement strand
TTCGATGGGGAAAACATCGCTGATGATGAATATCGTGGAGCATGTCGCCATTGAGCAGGATATCCCGACACTGGTATTTTCATGCGAAATGAGCGCCCAGCAGATCGTGCAACGACTCCTTTTCTCAAGGGCCCGTTACAGCATGGCCAATCTCCGCCCCGGTCTCCAACCCACCAAGGAAGAGCTTCAGAACATCCTTGATGCCTCCAAGCAGTTAAAGGCGGCACCGCTCTATATCGACGACACCCCCGCAATCCCCATTGGTGACGTTCGGGCAAAAGCACGCCGAAAAAAGCGCGACTCTGACATTGGATTGATTGCGGTCGACTACCTCCAGCTCATGCGCTCGCAATCGCGCCAAGCAGAAGGCTCCCGCGAGCGAGAAATCGCCGAGATTTCTGCCGGCTTGAAGGCCCTCGCGAAGGAACTTAATATCCCCATCATTGTCCTTGCTCAGCTCAACCGTGGTCCCGAACAAAGAGGGGGCGCTCCGCGGATGTCTGACCTACGGGAATCCGGCTCACTGGAGCAGGATGCCGACCTCATCGGGCTTCTCTACCGGCAGGAGTACTATGATAATCCCACTTCGGAAGGCGATGACGCCGACCTCGAACGCGACGCAAACGAGGGCAAGGCAGAGCTCATTATTGCCAAGAATCGAAATGGTCCCACAGGCAACGTGGAACTTACCTTCCTCAAACAGCTTATGCGATTTGAGACCCGTGCGCCTGAACCTCATAATTGACGGGCTTCGAGGCTAAATACGTAGGCTCCCGCTCAAACGGAGGTCTTGACCTCCGACTCGTCCCAGTGAGCGCCCCAAGGTCAGATTCTCACTGAAAAAACGAGATCTCGAGGGTAGTATCCGGTTGTTGCAGAGCCTGCTCTGCACGACAGGGATGGAATCCACTCTCATCACATCGCGCATCGCCAACCTCACTCAAGGGGGGCTCCTTTGCGCCCTTATCCTATTGGCTCCTTCTGCTAATGCGAGCAGCTCCGATGACGCCCCCGTTAACGCTCCCGGGACTGAGGGCAACCTCAGAGCAGGTGAAGATTTCTGGTCCTTTCAACCCATCACCCGCCCCTCTCCTCCTCCGGTTCAGGTCCCTGACTGGCCACAGACTAAAATCGACCACTTCATCCTCGCTGCCCACCACCGCCACAACCTCTCTCCGGTGGCCGATGCACCCGCCACCACGCTCCTCAGGCGTATTTACTTCGATCTGATAGGTCTACCTCCGAGCCCTTCTCAAATCTTGACCTTCCTTGAAGCATCCAGAACCAACCGGGAGGAAGCAATCGCGACTGTCATTGACAACCTCCTCTCGAGTCCCAGCTTCGGCGTCAAGTGGGCAAGACACTGGCTCGATATTGCCCGCTACTCGGAATCTACTGGAGGTGGGCGCACTCTCTTATTTGGTGAAGCATGGAGATACCGTGATTACGTGGTCAACTCCTTCAATTCTGACAAACCCTATGACCGCTTCATCCGCGAGCAAATCGCTGGCGATCTAATGAAGAGCGGAACCCTCGAGGAGCAGCAACAGGCTTTGATTGCCACGGCGTTTCTCCTCCTGGGCCCAACCAATTATGAACTTCAGGACAAGACTGTCCTTGAGATGGACATCATCGATGAGCAACTTGACACTATCGGCAAGACCTTCATGGGCTTAACCTTAGGCTGCGCCCGCTGCCACGATCACAAATTCGACCCAATCAATTCCGAAGACTACTACGGAATGGCGGGCATTCTAAAGGGAACCAAGGTCGTGATTCACAGCAATGTTTCTACTTGGAATAAGCGCCCCCTCCCTCTCTCTCCTGAAGACGAACGACTTCATAAAAAGCGAGCAGCCCGCATCAAGACTCTTCAGCAGGAGATATCGCTCCTCCGCAAAAAGAAGCCGAAGTCCTCTGTCCTGATAAGCTCCCTCAGTGGCATTGTGGTAGACGATAAGAAGGCCGAGAAAAAAGGAGCGTGGACTCGCTCAACCTCGAATAGCGGATATGTGGCTGCAAATTACCTTCATGATGGAGCTACCGGCAAAGGAGAGAAAGAAGTCCGATACAGGGCAACGGTTCCCGAAGATGGGAAATTTGAAGTCCGTATCTCCTACACCGAAGGAACAAACAGGGATCGTAAAGTTCCTGTTATCGTCCGACACGCCGATGGAGAAAAAATCAATTACGTTGACCAGACCCGCCGCCCTCCTATTGATGGGAGCTTCATCTCACTCGGAACATACGACTTTCTCGCAGGCGACTGGGAGGTCGTTATTATTTCCAATAAGGAAACAACGGCGCATGTCATCGCCGATGCGGTGCAGTTAATTCCTGAAGGAGAAGCCCCGAAAAACATCAAGGCCTCCTCTCCGGAGGAGACTGGACAGACAAAAGAGCAGCTTGCCTCGTTAGAGAGCGAGCTCCAGTCCTTGAAGGAAGCAGGCAGCGCTTCTCCGATGGTGATTGCTGCTGAGGAGGCTCCTGATCCCGGGGATATCCCTATCGCCCTGCGTGGTAACGCTCACGAAGCCGGGCCCAACGCTCCACGAGGCTTCATCAAAATTCTTCAAGCGAATCCAAGTCCTGTCATAGCTCCAAAATCAAGCGGACGAGCAGAGCTCGCCGATTGGATTGCCAACCCTGAAAATCCCCTCACTGCCCGGGTGTATGTCAATCGGATCTGGCATCACCTCTTTGGCCGAGGGATCGTGCAGTCCGTCGACAACTTCGGTCAGATGGGCGATTCACCCTCAAACCCTGAGCTGCTCGACCATCTCTCAACCCTCTTTATCAAAGAAGGTTGGTCCACCAAGGCCCTCATACGGAATATCATGTTGTCCAGAGTGTATCAACTGAGCTCTTCATCCACGCCTTCCCAAGCGTCGACTGATGTTGAAAATCTCTATCATTGGCGTCAGAACCACCGGCGTCTTCAAGCTGAGGCCATTCGAGATTCTATTCTGTCTGTAAGCGGCACGCTCGATGAAAGACTCGGTGGTAATACCGTGAAACCTGGCACTAAAACAGAGTATGGCTATCAATTTGGGGGGACACGGAGGAGCCTGTATACGCCCGTTTTCCGAAACACACTGCCGGAGATTATGCAGGTTTTTGACTTCGCGGATCCTAACCTCGTAACAGGAGCCAGAACAACCAGCAGTGTTCCTACTCAGGCACTCTTTATGATGAACAACCCGTTTGTACAAGAGCAGGCAAAACTCGCCGCGGAACGCCTGCTGAAGGAGCCCCTTTCTGGGGAGGCCTCTAGAATCAACCATTCCTATCTCCTTACTCTTGGACGCCCCCCCACTGACCGCGAAGAGCAAATCCTTCTGTCATACCTGCAAACCAATACCAACTCCAAGGAATCTTGGGCACAGATCTTTCAGAGCCTCTTTGCCAGTCTGGACTTCAGACATCTTCATTAGGGCAGACTTGAAGCCGGACGATACAGTCTATATGATTTTCGATCAAGAAGAGGCGTTCTCACTGCAGCCTTCACTCCAACGATGAATATCTCCCGCCGACATGCCCTTCGCGATATGGCCTGCGGCTTTGGCGGCCTCGCGATGGGCGCCCTCGCCCACCAGCAGGCAAGGGCTGACGGCGGAGTTCCTCCCGGAAAAATCCTACACCATCCCCCCGGAGCCAAGCGCGTTATCTTTCTCTTCATGGCTGGAGGTGTCAGCCACGTGGATTCCTACGACTATAAGGAAAAACTCTTCCGGGATGATGGCAAAATGATCCGGTTCGATGATGCCAGAACCCTGGCAAAGACGCGCAAGATCGTTGAGCACCGGGTAATGAAACCACTGTGGAACTTCGAACAATATGGTCAGACAGGACAGCATGTCAGTGAGCTCTTTCCTCATACCGCTCGGCATGTAGACGACCTTTGCTTCCTGAAGGGGATGCACACCGAGGGAGTTGCCCACGGACCAAGCACTCTCTTTCTTCACACCGGCTCAATAAACCTTGTTCGGCCCAGCATGGGCTCGTGGACGAACTACGGGCTAGGAACCGAAAATAACAATCTCCCGGGTTTCGTCAGCATTGGCCCCGCGATGGGCAATGGTGGACCGCGTAATTTCAGTAATGCCTTCTTGCCCGCGGCATACCAAGGAACTCCTGTGGGAAGAGCTGGCATTCCAGCAAAGGAGGCAACAATCAGGAATCTCGTCGACTTTCAAAACAACTCAGTAAAACAGCGAGACCAATACGAACTTCTGCGCCAATTGAACGCTGAACAGGCAGATCGAATGCCTGGGGATGATAAGCTTGAAGCTGTCATCAGCTCCTATGAATTGGCCTGGCGGATGCAGAATAATGCTCCCGACATCCTTGATCTTTCTCAGGAAAGCCCCTCCACTCTCGAAATGTATGGTATCGGTGAAAAATACACCGACAATTTTGGACAATACTGTCTCCGAGCCCGCCGGCTCAGCGAAGCTGGCGTCCGTTATATACAGGTAAACTACACTGACAACTCCAACAACCCTGCCTGGGATCAGCATTCCAATATGCCCAAGCATATCGAACACGCACGTGCGACAGACAAACCGGTCGCAGGGCTTCTTGAAGACCTCAAGCGCCGCGGCCTCCTGGAGGATACCATCGTCTGGTGGGGAAGTGAATTCGGGCGCACTCCTTACGCTCAGAATAAAGGAACAGGCAGAGACCATAATCCGGACGGGTTCACGGTCTGGCTGGCTGGCGGAGGGTTCAAACCCGGCATATCATACGGACAAACTGACAGCCACGGTCATCACGCCGTGAAGGGACAGGTTCACATGCACGATCTCCACGCCACCATCTTGCACCAGCTTGGACTTGATCATAAGAAGCTCACTTACCGCTACGATGGCCGCGACTTCCGCCTTACCGACGTCTTCGGACGCGTTGTAAGAGAAATCCTATCCTAATCTGTGCCACCCACAGAATGAGCGATTTTGACGGGCGCGCTTCTTTCGCGATGCCTGCTCAAATAAAAAGCCGGGCGCATTGGCCCGGCTTTTCGATTGAAACTTTTGCTCAGCTTAAATCACTTTGGTAACTCCGGGCTCAGGGCAAGGGTAAAGACCAGTTTCAGGATCCATTTTGGGGCCAGGATCTGCATCCCATGCATAATTTTTCGGCATGATGCTGATCTCAGAATTGAGAGCCGCATCCCACTTCAATTCCTTTCCGGAATAGGTAGCCATTCGCCCAATGATCGCAGTCATCGTGCTTTCCGCCGTATAGTATGCGTTGTTGATCGGCTTATCCTCCCTGATGTGGCGATGCAACTCGTCATGCTCTACCTGGTAGGGGTTCTTTGATTTCTCGTTCAGCTTCCAGATAACCTTGCCGTCGTTGTCAGTGATCCTTCCCGGGTAGGCGCGGCCCTTTTCCCCGATGATGACCTCCGTGACCCGGTTCATGCACCCTCTCTGGTGGCGGCATTGGGAGTTGGTATAACCTCCACTCTCATACTGAAGCTCCACAAAGTGGTGATCGAAGATCTCTCCAAAGTCGGGTCCGATCCTCTGCTGCCTTCCCCCCATTCCCTGCGCCACTGTGGGATGCCCTCCCATGAACCAGTTCGCCACATCCAGATTGTGGACATGCTGCTCACAGATGTGATCGCCACACAACCAGTTAAAGTAGTACCAGTTTCTCATCTGATATTCCATCTCAGACTGCTCCTTTTTCCTCGGACGAACCCATACTCCGCCACCATTCCAGTAGACCTGGCTACCAAGCACCTTGCCGATTCGTCCTTCCATCACTTCCTGATGCGTCGCAGTATACGATTTCTGATAGCGGCGCTGTAGACCACAGACCACCTTGAGCTTTTTGGCATCGGCCTCTTTGGCGGCCGCCAGCACTCTTCGGATCCCTGCCGCATCAGTGGCGACCGGCTTTTCCATGAAGACATGTTTACCTCTTGAAACCGCGTACTCAAACATCTCAGGACGAAATCCGGGAGGAGTGGTCAAAATGACCATATCCGCAAACTCAATGGCCTTCTTGTAAGCATCGAACCCATGGAACATTCGCTCGGCGGGAACATCGACCTTCTCTTTGAAGCGACCCTTGATATTGTTAATGACGCCTTGTGTTTTATCAGGAAACGCATCGGCCACGGCGACAAGCTTCGCACCTTCAACATTCAGGGTTTGCGAAACCGCGCCTGTTCCCCGTCCTCCGCAACCCACGAGGGCTACCTTGATTTCACTTTTGCCCTCGACCTGTGCATAAGCCGCAACAGGCAATGACGTCGCAGCTGCCGCTACCCCGCTCGTTTTGAGGAACTTCCTCCGATCAGATTGAATGGAATCTTCCATGATATTATATTGTTTAGTGTCGACTAGGAACCTCCTGCTTAAGAGACCCCCTTAACTGGTTCAGGCCAGAGAATGGCGCAGGCGCACCACTCCCCGAGACCGAGTATAGGTGATCCTTTAAAAACGATTCTTGAAAGCCTTTTCTCTCATGAAACTACCCGAAACCCTAAAAAAGAGAAGCCGATGGGAAATCTCATATTCGGGACCGATGATATAACCAGTTCTCCATCGTGAGCATGCCAACGGATAACGACTCAAACCGTGGAAAACGTGGGCTTAATCAGCCTCCAAAGCAGGTAAAAAACCGCCTTAGAACTCCGGATGGCATCTTCTTTCTTTGACCAACGCCACTAAGGGGGGTAGGGAAACAACCGTGAAGACTTTCAAGCTCCTCGCTGTCGCATCAACGCTCCTCAGTCTATGCCCCGCTCTCGCAGGTGAATTCAAGGTTGCCGGCCTGACCTTCAACGGACCCGAGCAGTTCGTTTCAGTCAAACCAAGTTCCTTCATGCGCAAGGCTCAGCTCAAGGTGGGTGTCGATGCCGCCGAAGGCCAAATCGTTTTCTTCCATTTCGGCCCTCAAGGCGGGGGCGGCCTCCAAGCCAACATAGACCGCTGGTACGGTCAGTTCACAGAACCGAGGAAAGATATCAACGCGAAGACGGAAAAGTCGAAGGCGGGTGAAGCACCCGTGACCTTCGTTTCCGCTGAGGGCACATTCAAGGCAGGACCACCTCGTGGCCCAATTGAGGAGAAGCCGGGATACGCTCTTCTCGGAGCAATTATCGAGAGCAAACAGGGCGCGATCTTTGCCAAGTTTACCGGCCCCAAGGCAACTGTTTCAGCGCAAGCGGCCGCCTTCAAAAAAATGATCACCGAGGCAAAGTAAGCATTCCTCGGCTTATCATTCAATTGGACGCTTTCCCCAGCAGGCCCTGAGCGGCATCGGAACTGCCTTTCCTCCCGTGAACAGAGAAGCCCGATCTGGCGCTACTGGTTTCGTGAACCTGCGACCCACCGAGGACATCGACCCCCTGACTTCAGACGAGGCAATCCGAAAGCCTGATATCACGTGAATAGACCAGGTCTCGTGACGCAAAGACCCTGTTCTCAGGGCCCACAAACGCCAGGCGTCCGTGGAAAGGGAATCACATCCCTGATATTCTGGACACCCGTGACCATCATCAACATTCGTTCGAAACCTAGCCCAAACCCGGCGTGGGGGACGCTTCCGAATTTCCTCAGGTCGAGATACCACTGGTAATCTTCCTCTCTGAGACCTTCAGAGCTCATGTTATCTTGAAGCACCTCGAGGCGCTCTTCCCGCTGGCTACCGCCTATAATCTCTCCGATTCCCGGCACCAGAACATCCATTGCTGCTACGGTCTTCTGGTCATCATTCCGCCTCATGTAGAAGGGTTTAATTGTTTCCGGATAGTCAAAAACCGTCACCGGTGATTTGCAATATTCCTCGGTAAGATAGCGCTCATGCTCAGACTGAAGATTCTCACCCCATGCCACAGGGTATTCGAAGTCGTGCCCTGAGCCCTCAAGAACCTTGATTGCGTCTGTGTAGCTAATCCGAGCGAATGGCCGCTCCACGATCATCCTCAGCCTCGGCTCCAACTCCTTGTCCACAAATTTTGAAAAGAGCCCGAAGTCGTCTCCGGGGCCATCCAGAATTTCTTGGGTAAGCTCCTTAACGAAAGATTCTGCGAGATCCATATCGCCCTCAAGATTGCAGAAGGCCATCTCCGGCTCTATCATCCAGAACTCAGACGCGTGACGGGACGTATGAGAATTCTCCGCGCGGAAGGTGGGCCCAAAAGTATAAATATTACTCAAGGCACAGGCAAATGTCTCCCCCTCAAGCTGCCCACTGACAGTGAGGTGAGCAGGCTTCCCAAAAAAATGCTCACCGTCCTGAAGATTTGCGCCGTCCGTGCTTACTTTGAACATCTCCCCCGCTCCCTCGCAGTCATTGGCCGTGATGATTGGCGTATGAACGTAGACAAAACCTCGCTTTTCGAAAAAGTGATGCACGGCAAGCGCGAGGCGACTTCGGGTCCGGAACACCGCTCCGAAAAGATTTGTTCGAGGCCTGAGATGAGCGATCTCCCGGAGAAACTCTGGACCATGTCGTTTTTTCTGAAGGGGGTAATCCTCTGGCGCACCTCCCATCAGCACTAACGCTGTTGCCTGCAATTCCCAGCTCTGACCCTCACCGGGTGAGGTTACCAGATTTCCCTCCACCCTGATTGCCGACCCTGTCGACATCATCTGGATATCCTCGTAGCCTTTCACTCCAGCATCAGCGATCACCTGCAAACCAGCGAGACAACTCCCATCGTTGACCTCAAGAAAGGAGAAATCCTTGGAGTCACGCCGGGTGCGCACCCATCCGGCGACGCTGATACCCTCAGCCGCTTCCACCCGGTTGAGCACTTCTTTCACGGACGTCCGCATGCCCCTCTTTACGACGAACGGGCGAGGCTGCAACGAAGAATTCGAATGGCCCTACGATTCATATCCCCACGGACGGATCACGAATCACTTCCCTCTAAATTCTCGCAACAGCCCTTACCTCAATCCTCCGGGCCGGGGCGCTCGTGCTTTCGGCTTATCAAACTCGAGATAAGTCATCCCGACTACTCTGTTCTGAACCGGGTCTACGCTGTCGACTCGCATCCTCCTCAGAGTATAAGAATCTCCCACCTTCATCACATCCGTGACCGCGAACCTTTTCAAAGGCTTCCCTCCCTTATCATAGCCAACCACCTTCATTAGCGCCTGCGACTTCTTATGAACCCAGACTCGCACCTGGGCGTAGCGCCCTGTCTGCGTGGGATTGACGAGACGAACTACCCAACAGTCCTGCCCCTTCACCTTTTCCAAGCCGTCAACCTGACCTCCAGGCCAGTAGAGGAATCGCATCGCCAAGTCTTCGTAGGATAAATCTGTCTTCTCAATCGGCTCCCCAAGCTTCTTCTCCGGAAATCTAACAGTTTTTCCATCTGCCAACTCGAAGAGGTCATAACGGTTCTCCCCGAGGCGCATGTGAAAGCGAATGTCCTCTCCTTTGTTTGGTCGCGTGTAGCTCAACTGAATATCCTGGCCTCTCAGGTAGAGGCCGACTGGGAACTTGGTCTCTCCTTTCCGTATATGCCCCTTTAAATCCTGATGCTGTAACGTCGTTACAAACCTGGCGGTCTTCAGCAAGGCATCTGCATTGGGGGCTTCCTCCTGTGCGTCGACGGGAACTGCACCAAGCGCAAAAACGCAAACAAGTAAGAACGCAGACCAAGGTGCCGAAGTCATGGGGGAATATCGCAGTGACCTCTCTAAGACGCAAGAGTGGCTTCTTTATTCAATCCACTCGTTTTATTAATCAACGCCATCTTTCACGAATCGGTATCCATAATTTTGAGAGTATCAATGGAGTTTCTGTTAATAAGCGGCAGGTTGTTCACGATTGGAGAAAATTTTTACGCTGGGAGCGTATTGCTGCTTGCGACCTGATCGCCGTGGGGACTTGGATACCCCAGCATCTCCTGCATCTGTCATGAGTCTCCGCCAGCAACTGACCGACATCCTCCCAACGATTCTTCCCTCCAGCCCGAAGGAGGCGACAAAAGGCACAGAACTTATCAGGCTCGTGAGGCTCCGGCTGGAAGGCGACTACTCGGACGCCTCCCTTCGCTACCATTTTTCGATCATGTCCTGCGATCCCGCCTCGCCCATCGCGAAGGTTGAGAAAGGCCAGGGGTATTACCGCCGGGCAGCCCCGGTTCCGGCATTGTCAGGAGCGCAGGATCTTCTGTCCATGACCCAAGGGCGCCTTGACGACTTCGCAGGAGACGTTGGAGCTGTGGATCACATCCTGCAGAGGATCCGTAAATTCCGAGCCGCCGCCACACGCTACTGCGAAGTCAACGGCCGCTTTCCGTATCCATTCAGGGATGCTCTAACCCGCGATTCCCCACTCGGCAACCTGTGGAAGTTTCCAGATATGGTAGTCGTTGACTGGGAAGGCGGCGAACCAGCAGATCAACTACTCAATCTCGACCCTGAAACCCTTGCTCTCAAGAGCGGGCTCGGGATACCTCCTTACCGGATTCAATCCGTGACGCTGCGCCTCGTCCCGAATCTCGAGTTATTCCGGGAAGAATTTTTTCAGGCACTGAGCGTGAGCTCATGGTGTCAGGGTGGAGAACTATTTTATGCCGGCCCCATTGAGGATGAAGCCCTGGCTGACGCCCTGCGCCAGCTGAGCAACCGCTTCGGGATTGGAATTACTACCTTTGGCCTGACAGCTGAAATGCTCGATGAACTTCCAGGACCCGAGCATATTCTCACTGCGCAACCCCGTGAGACCGAGGCCCTGATGGAGCGCTTCGATGTGAGACGCATTGCCAGTCCCCGCCTCAAGGATCATCTGGACTGGGCATCTCTTGATGCAATCCGCTCCGACAACGAGGAAGTCCGGAGGCTTTTCAACTGGCTCACCGAGTGCATCGAAACAGAGCAGGTCCGCCCTTTTGAGCGAGAGCGTTAGACTCCACCCTCGGAAGGAGCGAGCCCTCGGTTACATAGTCATTCCACCATCAATCGCTATCACCTGCCCAGTCAGGTAACGAGCTTCCGGACTGGATAGGTAGAGCGCAAGACTTGCGATCTCCTCGGTGTCCCCCATGTCTTTTAAAGGCACCCTCTTGATGATTTCCTCCTGCATCTCCTCACTGAGAGCATCTGTCATGTCGGTTCGAATGAACCCCGGAGCGATCGCATTACATGTAACCTTCCGTGAAGCAAGTTCACGAGCGACCGACTTCGTAAAACCTATCAATCCCGCCTTCGAGGCCGCGTAATTTGCCTGACCGGCATTACCGATAAGACCAATTACCGAACTGACATTAATGATGCGTCCGCCACCAGATTTCATGAGAGGACGCTGAAAGGCCTTCACTGCATTGAACGCTCCTTTGAGGTTTGTATTCATTACCGCATCCCAGTCCTCCCCGGTCATGCGGAGCAGCAATCCGTCACGCGTAATTCCCGCATTGTTAATGAGAATGTCCACGCCCTCGAAATCCGTCACGATTTCCTTGCCGACCACCTGCATCGCATCGTAATCGGCCACATCGACTGCGAAGGGTGTCGCGGCGTTGGAATATTTCTCATTTATAGCGGCCGCAGCCTGCCCACAACTTTGCTCATTACGGCTAAGAACGGCCACCCGTGCCCCTTCAGCAGCAAAGGCCTCTGCGACGGCCAGCCCTATGCCTCGGCCTGCTCCGGTCACGACCACTCTCTTATCCTTAAATTGATCCATGCGGGTGGTTTGCGATGAAATCGAGCGTTTCAAAAGATTTATTCTCTCCAGATCTACCCATTCTACTGGAAGAACAATCCATAAAAACTGGCACCCTTACCCTGCAACCGAAGCCCCGAACGCCTTAAGGAACGATACTTCAAGCGCAAGATTTTCCGGCACATTGGTGTTCAGGAGATCTCTGAGCTCTTGCAGAGTCTCGATTCTGGAAAGGAGCCCGGCCATATCCTGAGACTCCGCAAGCTTCATGGTATCCCCTCCATACTCAGAGAAGCTCAGCGCTTTGGAGCCTGCTTTTTGCCTCACCGCATCGCCCAACCACGAAATTAACCAATCTACCAGAGCGGAACGAACCGCGAGATACTCGGAAGCGCCCAGTGCCTCATAATACTTCTCACGTTCATCCAGCCAGTCCCCCTCTGTTGCCTGCTTGTATGTCTCTGATTCCAGCTTCAACGCTTCCTTATTGGCCGCATTGATGCCGTCCTTTCTTTTGTTCAGCAAGGACTCAAAAGCGGACTTCAGAAGCAGCGCACTGTGCGCTGAGGGCTTAGCAGAACTGTGAGCCAGAATTGAGGCAAAGGCCGCACTCTCCTCCTCTTCAAGAAATCCATTTTCACCCCTGGATTGCAGTACGATCTCAACGCAACGAGAGCGAATCGTTGGCAACAGAATATCCGCATTGGACGTTAACAGGAGCAGAAGACAACCCGGCGGCGGTTCCTCCAGGGTCTTAAGAAAGGCGTTTGCCGGCTCGTCGAACATACGGTCCGCATCAACAACCACGCCGATTTTCCATATTCCCGAGGGGGCAGCCAGATGCATGCTACGCTCCAGAGCACGAATATCATCAATGAGAATCCTCCTTGACCTCGAACGAGGCCGGACAACCCTGACAAACTCTCCCTCCAGATCATCGAGATCCACCGAACTGGACGACTCCGGGGATTCTCCAAACAGATCTGATCCTTCACCTGTCTCAACAGGATTAACCAGCGCGACAACCCTGGCCGCAAGGTCTCGCTTACCACTGCCCGCAGCTCCGGAAATCAGAAAGGCATGCGCGAGTCGGCTCCTTGCATGGGCACCCTCAATTAAATTGAAAGCCATATCCTCCGTCAGTGCCATGCCTCAATCCAACGAATCCCAGAGCGCCCTGCAATTAAAACCGACCCCCATCCAAATCCGGACACTGACTCATTTCCCGGATTTACGACTTTTGCTTTTTCACGGCCCAAGACAGCATCATCTACGTAAACAATCAGGACTTTCTTGAGCCTGTTGTCTTTTACCCGAGCAGCATTCCGCCCCAGTGGACGAAACGAGTGAGTTTCGCCCCGTATTCGCCCCTCATGGATGTATTCCAGCCATTGAGACCCAACCTAGAACCCTCCGACCTCTGATCTTTCCATCGATGAGCGAGTCTTCCCTGAGACAGACGCTTCAACGAGACGAGGCCTTTTGCTACTCACGGAGCCGACTGGACATTTGGCCTGCCGGGGGCAACCTCGAGGCGCACTGGTTTCATATCATGATAAGGAAGGCGAAGGTTCGTGAATTACTTGGCGTGTCCACCGTCTAACTGAGAAGATGAAATCACCCCTTATCATCGCGGCGCTCATCGCAATAATCACGGCACCACTGCAGGCAGACTGGCAGGACGAAGTTACCTCCCGTCAACCAGACCCTTCATTTCTGACCATCAGGCCTGTCCACCTGAGCTTCCAGATAAACTGGAATGGCAAGATTAACTCTGGGCACTTGAATATGCTCTTCGGTCGAGAGGATGATCGCTACCCCTCTCACTTTATCACCCAGATTTACGGCGCCAGCACCGGGCTCGCGCGGTCGCTGTATCCCTACGACTACAGCTTCACCTCGTTCCTGAAATACGACTCTTACCTGCCATCGATGTTTACCTCTTTAGAAACGACCAGCAAGGGACGCACCGATACCAGTAACTGGTATGGCCCGACTGTCCGCAGCAGGGAGACTTTCACGCCTTCCCGCGGGGGCTCAGGTTCCAAAAAGAAGAACTCCACCTTTTCCTTCCGCAAGGCCCCCATCTACGATTTTGCCTCTGCCCTGATCTATCTGAGGCGACTCGAAATGAAAACCGGCGAGAAAGCGGTTATTGTGGTCCATCCCTTCGCAAGCCCCTATTTAGCAAGGGTTTCCGTCCTGCGAAGGGAACCCCATCGGGGCCTGAAATGCATCAAAATGGACATCAAACTTCAGAAGATCGGAGCAGGAGGGAAACTCATCAAATACGATAAAATGAAGACTGCCACCCTCTGGCTTAGCGATGATCACGAACGCCTTCCGGTGGAGCTCCGAACCGAGGTTTTCATTGGTGACGTGCGAGCAATATTGACGGGCAAAAAATACCTGTAGAGGGCAGCCCTCGATCCTTCTTCATGCTCCGCTTCCCTGCCAACATTACTCTCTGGATGATTTATAACAGAGTTCCTGTTAGGCAACGCTTTATCCGCTCCTTGAACTGTCGCCGGCTTGCACCATTCAACGAATTAGCACACTCTTCTCCCTATGAAGGTGAGCGCTCATTGCGGAGGATTTTGCCAGACCAACGGCTACCTCGTTGAAACAACAGAGGGATCAGTCGCCATAGACGCCCCCGAAGGAATGTTTAACTTCTGCAAACAAAGAGGTTGTAAACCGACCGGTCTGTTACTGACCCATCAACACTTCGACCACATCGAAGACGTGTCGCTATTTCAGCAGGCAGGAGTCCGCATCTATGCCTCCGCGCCATTTTCACCCGAACTTCAATTAACAGATCTCGCTGCAAAATGGGGTATCCCGCTAGCATGCCCGGAATTCTCGGTCGATGAAGTTTTCACGGCAGAAACGAGCCCGATCGAAATCAATGGAATCGAATTTGAGCCGATCCCCGTCCCTGGCCATTCCCCCGATTCTTTTGTGTTCCACGTGGCACTTTTCCAAAAACTTTTCTCGGGGGACACTCTTTTCTCCGGAGGTGGAATTGGACGCACCGATTTTCCTCATGGAGACCATGAACTCTTACTATCGGGGATAAAAACCAAGATATTAACTCTACCAGCTGCGACTCAACTTCTGCCGGGCCACGGCCCGACCGGTAGTATTGGTGAGGAAGCTCACAATAATCCGTTTCTCCAATAGTTTAAAAAGATTGGCGGTGGGTCTCGCGCACCCCAGCGGTAATCTGGCTTAAACCTCGCCTATTCAATGATCCTTTGGAGGAATTTCCCACTGGATTGGCCGTGTCTCCTCTGCAAGACTCTCGCCGGGAGGAGTCCGGTCCTCCCCCTACCAGCGATTGTATGTCATCCGACCAAGGCCCCAACTCAAAGGACCAGCGTACGCCCCTACCCGATAGCCTGAAAAGGCAACTGGAGGCGTTTCGTGGGCGCTTGTGGTTTATCAAGGTCGCAGAAGCCCTGTTAGCGGGCCTCTTCGGGCTTCTCTTTTCCTATCTCATCGTATTCGGCTTGGATCGCATTTGGAACACCCCACCGACAGTGCGGCTCGTGGTTTTATTGGGCGGAACGTCTCTTTTCACCCTTTTCGCTCCCTACTGGATCCACCGATGGGTATTCAGGCATCGCCGCGAAGCTCAGCTAGCGCGGTTAATCGCACGAAAGTTTCCTCGTTTGGGAGACCGGATGCTCGGCGTCGTGGAGCTTCAGGACCAAACAGAGAGCAAAGAAGCGCTCTCCCCGGAGCTAAGAGCCGCTGCGATGAAAGCTGTAGCCCGGCAAGCAGAGGGCCGAAACTTGAAAGCTGCGTTACCGTCCCCCCGTCACTTGCGGTGGGGCCTGATGGTAGCTCTGACTGCGGCGATCATAGGGGCCGCCCTGTGGAAGGTTCCGAAACCAAGTCAGAACGCGTTTGAGCGCTGGCTCAAACCATTCTCGGATGTGCAACGCTACACATTCACCAAGCTAAGAGATTTTGAAGAGACCATGATCGTCCCGATGGACGAGCCTTTCAGTGTGACACTCACTCTGAGCGAACTTTCTGATCAGACGCCGACCAGTGGTGTTGCAAGATTCGGGATCCAAGAGCCTGTCTCGGCGCAGCTTCAGGACGACAAAAAGAGCTATACTTTTGATTTCCCCGGGCAGTCTGAGCCCGGGCGCGTCTTGATTAACATCGGAGATGCTCGACCTGTAATACAAGTCCTTCCACAAACCCGACCCGCCATTAAATCGGTGCGAGCTACAATCGTATACCCTGACTATCTACAACTCCGAGATAAAACAAAGGAGCTCCGGGTGGGAACGCTTTCAGGTGACGTGGTGGTAGGGAGCAAAATTTCTCTCGAGGCCACCACACTCGAGGGCCGCGAATTGAAAGCCGGGACGCTCACCATCGAAGAGCTCCCCAAAACCACCGAGCGCGACCTGTTTGACAACGACTTCGAGCTCCCCGGAGACAATCAGGAATCCAGCGAAACTCCTGAGGATTCAGATTCAGGCACCCCCCTCGAAGCGAACTCCCCGCCTGAGGAGGGGGAGCCGGAAGTTGGGCCCGCTCCTCCGCGAATTCTTCCACTCAGGGTCACAGGTTCCCAGCTGAATTCACCATCTATCTCTCTTCAATCTCAACCTCTCCAACTTCAGATGAACTGGGAAGACGTGAACGGTTTGGAGGATGCAGGAGGACACCGAATTCGAGTCGAGCCCCTCGATGACCAGAGGCCCCTCGCTTACATTCAAGATATTGAGAGACAAACTGTCCTCCTTGAAGAGGAGACCGTCAGCTTCGAAATTATCGCGGAAGACGACTACGGCACAAAGCACATAGGATACGAGTGGACTGGCGAATTCACAAAGCCAACTGACGAGACCCCCTCCAGAGGAAGCCACATTCTGGAGCTCGGAGCACCCAACCAGCGGCGACTCTCGGGAGCCGTTCACTTTTCACCCAAAACCCGGAATATTCCCGCCCAGAAGCTGCAGGTGCGAGCCTTCGTCGAGGACTACTTTCCCGGACGAGGACGGGTATATTCCGAGCCCATCACTCTCCATATTTTGACCAAGGACGAACAAGCCCAACTGCTGAAAGACCAGTTTGACCGTATTATTGGTGAGCTCGAGGATGCCGCCCGCCGCGAACAGAATAATTTCGACGAAAACCGTCGAATCGAACAGGACGGCGCCGAAAAGCTTCAGGAAGAAGCTAACAAGGAAAGGCTGGAGCAGCAGGAGATGAATGAGGCAGAGAATATCGAAAAGATGTCGGAGCTGTCGGAGCGGATGGAAGAGCTTCTCGGGGAGGCGCTGAAAAATGGCGAAGTTGCGCCTGAAACCATGCAGAAGATGGCAGAGACCATGCAGAAAATGCAGGAGCTCAGCCAGGAGGATATGCCCAAGGTGGAGCAGCAACTACAGGAGGCACAGGATCCAAGCTCAACTCCTGAACAGTCGGAGAAAGATCTTCAGGAGGCCATCGAGGAGCAGGAGAAGGTCTTGGAAAAAATGCGGGAGACGATCGATGGTGCCAACGAAGCTAATCAGGACTTTGAGGCCAGCACCTTTGTAAACAGGTTGCGTCGGGCTGCGTCCGAGGAAGATGGAATTGCGAACACCCTCATTGCTTCCATCGATGACAAAGGCAAAACCACCATCGCCGGAACACCCTACGATGAATTGGATCCGGTAGACCAGAGGGTCCTCGGAGAACTTTCCATGCAGCAGCGAAGAACAGCTTCGGATGTTCACTGGATCCACGAAGACCTGGGACATTTTTATGCGCGAACCGAGAAGGAAGAGCACAAGCAGATCATGATCGAAATGAGGGAGTCGAACATCGATTCTCATTTGGAAGCGGTTCGTGAAAAAATCGTCGCGAACCGAACTTTCATGGCGGTCGCTTCTGCTAAAAAGTGGGCCGCGCAATTGAAGGCGTGGGCTGACATCCTCGACCCTCCTCAGGATCCTGCCGGGGCTGGAGGAGGCGGCGGAGGCGAAGGTCAGGAGCCTTCTCTCGACGACAACGATTTTGAGTTCATGCTGAAAGTCATGAAGATGATCCAGACTGAACAGGATATCCGGGCGCGGACCCGGGCTCTGGAACAACTCCGCCGAACTCTCCACTTACAGGATCTTCCCGAGTAGGTCTGTCAGGCTCCGGGCACCAAACACATCGATTTAAACAGCTAGAACTCCGATATTAATATGAAACTACGTTTTCCCCTGCTCACAACTGGGGCACTACTCTTCCTGACGGGATCCGCGGTATCGCAGGATACACCGGACCCAAAGCCCTCGGTTGAGCTCCCGAAAATCACTTATCCCGACCCGGTCACCGAGGCTCAGAAAGAGGCTGTGGGAAAACACCGCGAAGGTGCACAGAACCTCGCCGGAGAACAGGACGAACTCGCTGCCGATGTTCAGGACCTGATCGAGGAGCAGACGGACGAAAAACTCATTGCCCTGCTGGAAGAAGTCGAAGAAGTCATGGCAGAAGTCATTGACTCACTCGACGAGACCAACACCGGCGGACCGACCATTGCTGCAGAAACTGAAATCATCGAAAAGATTTTTGAAGCCGCAAAGCAGAGGTCTCAACAAAGTGGCGGGACATGACCAGATAGCGGAATGAGCATGGGTGCCATGCTCGATATGATGCAGCGGATGATGGGACAAACTCCCGGACAAGGTCAGGGGGAACAAAAGGGCCAACCCGGCGAACAGGCGGGCGAAGGCCAGGAGGGCGACTCTGACTCCGCCAACAAGGAATTCACAGATGCCGGCAAAGGCAAGAAGGAGGAGCGCACTATTGGCAAAAAGGCCGGTAAGGCAGGGTCGCATCTTCCTCCCGAATTCCAGAAAGCTCTCGACTCCTACAATAAGGGGCGCTGATCGCGATGAGACCTTTTTCTTTGCTGGTCGCAGCTGTTTTGCTGGCGACCTCTCAGGCCGGACTGGCTCAGGCCTTGCCACGGCGGCAGGACGACCCGATTCCACCGCAGGTGGACCAGATGTATGTCAAGGGGCTGCGCTATCTTGCGGGAAGCCAGACTGAAAATGGGAACTGGCCAGACCGAAACGGCAGTGAGCCGGGAGTTGTTGGGCTATGTGTGATGGCGTTCCTCGCGCACGGGGAAGACCCAAATCACGGACCCTATGCGCAAAATATCCGCAGAGGTATCGGCTTTATTCTCGAGAACCAGAACGAAACCAACGGTTACATCGGTTCAAGCATGTATAACCACGGTTTTGCCACGCTCGCCTTGGCGGAGGCATACGGCGTCCTCAGGGAAGACAAGCTCGCCCCTGCCCTCAAGGAAGCGGTGGCCCTGATCCTCAGTGCACAGGAACGTAATAGCCGGGGCGCCTGGAGATACACTCCAGATAGTCAGGACGCTGACACAACCGTGACGGGAGCTCAGATGGTTGCCCTCTACGCGGCGAGAAATGCGGGCATACCCGTACCTGAGGAAGCGCTCAAGAAGGGGCATGCCTTTATGAAAAGGTGCCGCGCATCAGACGGTGGTTACGGATACACCTCGGCGGGTAGCGGCAAGCCCACTCTCACCGCCATCGGATCCCTCTGTCTCGCCCTCGCCAAGGAGAAAGACAACAAGGGCTACAAGGCCAGCCTTGGATATCTGGGCAAACGTCTGAACTATCGAGATCGTTTTTACCCTTATTATTTTGAATATTACATGTCTCAGGCCCTCTTTCATGCTGATGAGCAGGTCTGGCAGGAGTGGAATGCAAAAAACATCCGCTACCTTTCCACTGTGCAAGCCCGCGATGGGAGCTGGCCCGGAAACAAGGGAGCCGCTTTCAGCACATCAGGCGCCCTTCTCTCGATGGCCCTGAACTACCGGTTTCTGCCGATTTATGAGAAGTAGCCATCTAACGGAGTGCGGTTCCCTTCTTCGTGTAACCACTGTTGCACTAGCTCTGGGGCTCACCCTCTCATCCTCATTGCGTGGTCAAAATTCGGACCAGCATGAAGACCTTCTCCGGTTTCGTAATGGAGACTCTTTGCACGGCGCCTTTCTTGGCCTCGGCGATGGAGAGTTACGTTGGCGCCACTCGGAAGCCGTCGAACCGATCACCCTACGAACCGACAAGATTCGCAGACTTTCCTTCCACGGAGGCCGCGCCCGCAAAAACTTGCGTAGCCCTTCCTTCGTCCAACTGTCGGACGGCGATCGAATACCAGGAACGCTAGTGAGCCTGGGCCCGGAAAGATTAGAAATCGATACGGAGTTCGCGGGGCGAGTGTCGATTCCCCGGGAATTTGTCAGCCAGATCGCGCCAGCTCCCCATGGAGGACACGTTCAATATATTGGCCCCTTCAGCGATGGTGAATGGAATATCATCACCCCTCCGGAGCTCCCTGCCACCACCGATAATCCAGAAGAGAACCCAGAGGAGAACAAGGAGGAAGCCGAGGAGCAGGATCCTCCAGAGGCCCCATGGGTCTTCAGCGGTGGAGCATACTACAGCAACGGACAACTCCCTATCGCTGTGGATACACATGCCGGGGATCGTTCCCGGATTCGTTTCACCTTGGCATGGCGTAACCGTCTCAATACAGCAATTGCATTCCACGCCACCATGGAAAGGCCAGATCAGGCCAACGAGGAGGGAGACGAAAAAGAAAATGACGAAGAGCGTAAGCAGGCGCCGAATGCAGGCTCCAAGTTCAAAGAGGGATTCGCTTATACCTACGGGCACAGCTACGTTCTGACTATTTACTCAAATTATGCCCAAATCTACCGCTGTGACTTTACTGAGGATGGCAATGCGGACATCGACCGCCTCTCCAACTCCAGCGCCAACCTGCGCCTCGACGAAGCAGGTCAGGCCGAGTTTGAGATTCGTTGTGACCGGCCTGCTGGCACCATCGCCCTCTTTGCCAATGGCAGATTTGTCAGCCAATGGACTGACAGACAGGGATACGTTGGCAGTGGATCACACCTTGCCTTCGCCTCCCAGAACTCCTCAGCTCGTCTCCGTATATCTAACGTTCTCGTGACCGGTTGGAACGGCATGATGGACAGTGCCCAAAGCATGGAGACCGAGGACCGGGACGTCGTTCTCCTGACCAACGGCACGGATCGGTTTTCCGGCAAGCTGGAATCACTCCAGGATGGGCAGTTTCTGATCAAGGGAACCTACGCCGAAATGAAGGTTCCCGCTGACGAAATTCAGGAAATTCGCCTGGCGTCTTCCAACCAGACGGAGGAAGACGAAGAATGGGCGAGTCGGCAGCGGCTACGCCTCCTTCTAAAGCCTCACGGGCGCTTGACGCTCTCCCCGATTAAGGCAAACGCTGATACCCTGAGAGGGCGCCACCCCGCCCTCGGTGAAATTAACCTAAATCTCCGCTATGCGGGCCTGATGGAATTCTCTTTTGGATCAAGCATCTTGGACTCATGGGACGACGACTACTGATGACCACAATTTTCAAACCTGCTGGCATGGCAGCCAGCTCCCTGCTTCTTGTCCTTCCGGTGCTCTCTGCGGAGGACAAACTGGAACTGAACGATGGAAGCGTCCTTAGCGGCAAGGTTCTTTCTATTTTGGGAAATGACAAGGTCGTCCTTGATTCCAACCTCAGCGAAGAGCCGATCCACCTCAGAGCCCAGTCTCTAAGCTCAATCAACTTTCGCAAAGATACCGAAAACCCTAACAAGGCTCCCCAGCTCCTCCATCTCGTGAATGGAGATGTGTTACCGGGAACTCTCCAGAATCTCGATAGTAAGGAGGTCAGCTTTCTGACCGGATATGCCAATGAGCTGACTATTCCCCGCAACTATGTGCGCTCCATTGACTTTGGTGTTACCCCTCAAAAACTTGTCTACTCTGGACCGAAACCCATCACCGAGTGGAGTGATAATGACGACTGGGAATGGGAAAACGGAAGTCTTACCTGCAACACCAGCGGCACAATTGCAGCAGAGGGCGTTCTCCCACGACAGTTCATCCTGCGATTCCGATTAGAATGGGAGAACGACCCTAATTTCCGAATCTACTTTTGCGATGATTTCCTGAAGCGAACGGGGAATGCGGATAGATATTACTTCGAGGTAAATTCAATGGGGTCGCAGCTGAAAAGGCAGACCACCATGGGCGGGCGCCGCTGGCATACTCTGGCGCAATCACATCAGAAGCCCCGCGAATACCCAAGCCGCGCAATCGACGTTGAATTACGTGTGAACCGGGACAGCCGGCAAATTTACCTCTACCTGAACAGCGAGAAAATCCAGCGCACTCCTGACCCTATCGACAGCTTTCCTACAGGGACCGGGATCATGCTCCAAAGCCAGGCGGGTGGCGACTTAAAGAACATTGTCAGCGATCTTGAAATCTACGAGTGGGACGCCGTCACCGAACTTCGGCGCGATGAAGGGCACGAGGATCCTGAAACCGACGGGCTGGTTGACGTCGAAGGGCAGCACCTCAGTGGGTCTGCGCTTCAACTCCAGCAAGACGCGCAGGGTGATCGCATCATTTTTGAAAGCCGCTTCAACAAACAACCCCTTGAAGTTCAAACCTCGAGAATCTCCTCTCTCTACTTCAAGGATTCCCCACAAGCGCCCGAAGGACAGGCTCCGGTTGAACTCTCTCTTACCGGCGGAGGATCCCTGCAGTGTGCCAGCCTGGAAATGAAAGACGCCTCGATTGTAGCAACACACCCACTCCTTGGACAATTAACTCTCGACCGAAGCACCCTTAAACGTCTGGCGATTGGGGCCTCCGAGAACAACGGATCATGAAGAAGTTCCTCCTATTACTCCCCTTCCTTTCGGCGGTCGCTCTCGGACAACAGAAACCCGGGAAAGAAGATGCAGGCAATTCCGATCTCCCAGTGGAGTCTGATTCAGTAGCGGGATTCCTCACCTTTGCCAACGAGGACAAAATAAGCGGCAGCCCCGAGGGAATTGACGAGGACGGAAATCTCCGCTGGAACGCTGGATTTCTCCACCAGCCTATCCCTGTCAAACCATCCTCCCTGCTGGAGATGCGGCTGGAAGGAGGAGCTTCATTACAAGAAGCGAATGACCACCAAGCCCTTCTCCTCCTTACCAATGGAGATACCCTGCGTGGCCAGCTTGACGCCCTCGATGACGAGCACGTGACTCTGCAAACATGGTACGGCGGCCCTCTCAAAATTCGGCGGACGATGGCTTCGGACCTTGAAATTCAACGGGCGAATCAGACGGTGTATTCGGGACCAGAAGACTTTGATTCGTGGATTATTGAAGGAGAAAAGGACGCCTGGAGTCTCAATGCCGGGAGCCTTTCATCCAATAAGGGCGCCGGCATCGCCAGAGAAATCAAAACCCCTGACCGCTGCCGTATCCAGTTTGATCTGGCCTGGAGAAACTCTCTTCGGTTTCGCGTTCTCCTCCTTTCTGACAAAGGGTCGACTACTCAGCCTGACAATTGTTACGACTTGGTCTGTCAACGCCGCTTTGTCTACCTCAGAAAGCGCTGGATTGATGGAGCTTCGGGAGGGTCCAAGATCGTCGGCCAGGCAAACATCCCCGAGCTTGCGGAAAAGGAAAGTGTCCGGTTCGAGTTCTATATCGACCGCAAGGAGGGAACGATCGCACTCTACATTGATGGAAGACAGGCGCAGGTATGGAGCGACGAGAATCCGAAGGCAGGGTCCTTTGGAAACTGGCTCCATTTCATCTCGGAGGACTTTTACAAGGTCAAGGTGAGCCGCATCAGGGCCAGCCCTTGGAAAGGAGAATTACCGGACACCGTAGAGCTCGAGACCGATCCGGAAGAGGACGAGTTGGAGGGACAGAAAATTCGCCTCCAGAACGGTGACACCGTGATAGGCAATGTCGGGCTGATTAAGGATGGCGTGCTTGCGGTGGAGACGCCGTTTTGCAAGATGAACATCCCCGTCGACCGGATGCGCACGATTGATCTCACTGAAGGTGATTACGAAGAGCCCATCCGCAAGAAGGGAGACGTCAGAGGCTGGCTCAGGGAGGGAGGCCGTATTACCTTCCGCCTCGACGCCTTTTCCAAGGACACCTTGACAGGTTACAGCCAGACATTTGGCAACGTAGAGTTCAAACTCAGCGCCTTCTCGAGATTGGAGTTTAACATCTACAATGAAGAATTTGAGGCCCTCCGGGGGGGCAGTAACTGGTAAATCGATCCCTCCCCCGAGGCTACCACCTCATGGCGCGGTGGGTGCCTGCTGCTCTCCCTTCATACCGCCTTCGGCAAAGGCTTCTCTTTCTTCCTGAGCGCAGCCCTCATCTTTTTCACCGCCAGGTTTTGAAGCTGTCGTATGCGCTCTCGAGTGACGCCTAACTCCCCTCCCACCTCTTCCAAGGTCCTCGATTCAATACCGTCCAGGCCAAATCGCTCCTCAATGATTTGGCGCTCTCTCGGATCCAGCACCGCAAGAAGATCCTCCAGCTGGTGATGAATATTCTTGGCGACCAGAGTGTCGAGTGGATTCAGTGCCTTCTCATCTCCAATCACATCTCCAAGGCCGACGGTATCATCCTCATTAACAGGTGCGTCCAGGGAGACCGGCCTCTGCGAGGCCCGTTTCAGCAGAGATAACTTTCGCCGCGGGAGACCTAGCTCTTCCGAGAGCTCTTCCTCGGAGGGTTCCCGACCAAGACACTCCGACAGAAGCGCTGAGATCCTTCTCATCTTCGCTATTTTATCCACCATGTGGATGGGCAATCTGATGGTCTTACTCTGGTTGGCGAGGGCTCGCTTGATAGACTGTTTGATCCACCACGAACCATAGGTGCTCAGCTTTCCTCCTTTCGCCGGGTCGAAACGCTCTACCGCTTTCATCAAACCTATGTTTCCCTCCGAAATCAGGTCTGCGAGGGGCAACCCGTATCCAGAATAGTCCTGCGCGATTTTCACCACCAAGCGAAGGTTCGCCTTGATCATCGTGGCACGAGCTCGCTCATCTCCAGCTTTGATTCGGGCCGC
>DFWB01000365.1:0-5178 GCA_002380675.1 Akkermansiaceae bacterium UBA4145 | reverse complement strand
ACTCGCAAGCTATTGTCTGAGTCAATTCTGGCCATGGTTCTACTTTCTTGATGCTCGTTGACGGTCCAAAGCAGGAAGCGAGCCGCTGTCACTACTATGTAAACTTTTGATCCCTACTACTACACAGCGCACACCCTCCCCAGTCCAGACCCCTCATCCAAAATCCCCTGCTGAAGTCAGAGAGAGATCGGATTTCGAAACAACCTGATCACTAGAAGGTTATGGGTTTCCTTGACCATTCAGAGGATGACTCCACAGGAAGTCCCCACTGCAGACGGGTTATTGATGAACCGCTCTGAGCCGTGACCACGCCCCGACCTATCCCCCTCCCCCCACAACCTGCTTCCTGCACATTTGCACCCTGTGCGTGCATCGGTATCAGTCTTTTCAACTTTGCGATTACAGTATTTGTGAGCTAGTTCGCCGGATTTGACGGTTGCTTCGTGCTGATTCCGGCCATTCCGGCACCAAAATGCCACGACGGCTGCCCGCTAGACTTAGTCAAAAGCTAGCCCCATGACTCTGGATTCTCGAGGTTCCGGATTTGTGACGGATTTGTCACCAAGCTCCCTTTGTGACATTCGCGTCAACCATTAAACAAGCTGCCCATGGTTACCTTCTTAGAGATCCTCGGGAGTCTTGGTGTTTTCTTGTTTGGCATGAAAGTCCTGAGTGAGGGCACTCAGAAGGTCGCCGGTCAACGCATGCGCCACGTCATGGCCACCATGACGAAGAATCGGGCGTCCGGAGTTGCTACCGGTTTCGGAGTTACCTGTCTCCTGCAGTCCTCGTCTGCCACCACTGTCATTGTGGTTTCTTTCGTGAACGTGGGCCTCCTCACGCTCATCGAGTCAATCGGCGTCATCATGGGTGCCAACCTTGGAACGACCGTTACCGCCTGGATCATCGCGGCGGTAGGTAAATTCAGCCTCGGAAAGATCGCCATTCCGATCATCGGAATTGGCGTTCCTTTCATTTTCATAGGCAAGGGCCGTGCCAAGGGCTGGGGCGAAGTGCTGATTGGATTCGGCCTTCTTTTCTTCGGCCTCGGCCTCCTTAAAGAGAACGTTCCGGACGTAAAGGGGATGCTTGCGAGCGAGGACGTCAACATAAAGGCCCAGGCAGAGGCTGTCCTCGAATTCATCAAGAGCCTCAGTGGCAAGGGCTATCTCTCCTACCTCATTTTTCTGGTCCTCGGGGTGGTTCTTACCCTGATGGTGCAATCATCGTCCGCCGCCATGGCCATCACCGTAACTCTCGCGATGAACGGATGGATTGGATTCGAGGAATCAGCCTTTGTTGTGCTGGGCGAGAACATTGGTACTACGGTAACAGCCTGGCTGGCATCGCTCGGGGCCAATCATCATGCCAAGCGCGCGGCGCGAGCCCACTTCATGTTCAATGTTCTCGGCGTCATCTGGATGCTGATCCTCTTCGTTCCCTTCAGTAACCTTGTGTTGTGGATATCGGGAGCCCTTCCCGAGTCGTTCCGAATGGAGAAGCACAATACCGACGTTGGCTTCAATCTCGCCATCTTCCACACCCTTTTCAACTTCACCAATATCTGTCTTCTGATCGGGTTCGTTCCGTTCATTGAGAAGATCGTCACAAAGTGGGTCAAGGAACCTGCCTCAACCGGCCGCCGCGAGCGCCTCACCTTCATCACTCAGGGCATGGTCAACACCGGGGAGCTCAATCTGCCGGAGGCGGAGAAAGCCACCGTCGAGCTGGCCAAGCTCACCCAGGACATGTTCGATGGCTTCGTTGAAGTCTTCAACAATCCCAAACAAGACCTCTCTGAAAAGGTAAACAGTCTCCATGAAATGGAGGACGAGGCCGACGAACGCACTGCTGACATCACCGAATATCTGGTGCGCTGTGCCTCGGCCGAGATCGGTCAATCAAACGCCACCGGCGTGGCTCAGATGATCCGGATCGTCTCTGAACTGGAGGAGATTTCAGACACGATCTACCGTCTCGTAAAACTCACGCAGCGTAAGTACAAGAAGGAGCGGGAATTCACCTCGGAAGCTACCGAGGGCCTGCGCGATTACGCACAACTCATTGCGCGGTTCATCACTGTCTACAATGAGAAGATGTTTCAACCAATCGACCGGAAGGAAATTGATGCAGCACGCACCCTCGAGAATGAGATCGGATCACGCGGCAAGTCTCTCAACAAGCTGGCCTTGGGTCGGATGGCAATGCCGGAACCTGACATCAAGGCTGAGATCCTCAATATGGAGCTCAACAACCACTGCGAGAAGATCGGGAACCACGGTTTCAACGTGATGCAATGCCTCTACGCGATGGCTAACAAGGAGGAAGCTCCCGATAATATTGCGCAACCGATCGATCAGATTATCGATGATAAAAGAGACCAGCCCGAAGGGTAAGCGCCTCAGCGATCTCCCAAGTCTATTTCCAGAGATGACGCGATTCCTGGTTTGCCTCCTTCTCCTATCAACCCTGCCCGCTTCCGCCGGTCGGCCCAATATCCTCTGGATCTTTATCGAGGACATGTCCCCGCTTATCGGTTGCTACGGCGATGCGGTTAACGCAGACAAGACACCAAATATAGACGCCCTCGCTAAGGGTGGGGTGCGATTTTCCCGGTGCTACGTCCCTGCCCCAGTATGCTCCCCTTGCAGGTCCGCAATGATTACCGGCACCTATCAGACAACCACTGGGCTGCACAACCACCGCTCCTCCAGAACCAAGGCGGGAGCTATCAACCTTCCTGCCGGCATCACAACAATCCCCCAGCTCTTCAGAAAGCACGGCTACCTCACCTTCAATAGCGGGAAGGAGGACTACAACTTCGTCTTTGAAAACTCTGACCTCTATTCCATCAAGGGCCCCAGAAGAGACTTTGGTGCATGGCGCAACCTCCCAAAAGGCAAACCTTGGTTTGGTCAAATCCAGCTCGCAGGGGGCAAAAGCAATACCAAAAAGTGGAACGACAAGGTCAACCCTGACTCCGTCACTCCTCCTCCTTACCTGCCAAACACCGCCCTCTTTCGTAAGTGGCACGCCCACCACTATGACACCGTGCGCCAGACCGATGACGACACCCGAAAGATCCTCGCCAATCTCAAAGCGGATGGCCTCCTGGAAAACACCATCATCTTCTGGTTCACCGACCACGGAAATAACCATTCCCTGAGAGCCAAGCAGTTCTGCACCGAAGCGGGCACCCACGTGCCATTGATTATCTCTGGAGCTGACAAACGCATCCGCGCAGGGAGCGTGCGCAACGAATTGACATCGACCCTCGACATCTCAGCGACTTCTCTCGCCCTTGCAGGCATCCAAATACCCTCTCATTACGATGGCGTGGACCTCTTCTCTCCTTCTTTCACCCCCCGTGAATATGTGATCTCCGCCCGTGATCGCTGTGATTACACGATTGACTACATCCGCAGCGTCCGCAGCGACCGATATCGCTACATCCGCAATTTCCTTACCGACCGCCCATTCCTTCAGCCTCAATATCGTGACAACCGTGACTACGTCGTATTTCTCCGCCAAGGTCATGCAGCCGGAACTCTTCCAGCCTTGACGGACGAGATCTTTTTCGGCCCCCGCCCTCGAGAGGAACTCTATGATATCGAGCAGGATCCTCATGAGATCAAAAACCTCGCATCTGATCCGGCCTTCGCAAAGGTTCTGGAGCAGCATCGCTCTATTCTCGCCGAGTGGCAGCTGCGGACTGACGACAAGGGTCAATACCCGGAATCAGACGCGGGCCTTCGTGAAGTTCTCAATCAGTGGAAGGATAAGTGTGTAAATCCCGAATATGACCGCGTTCGGAGATCGGGGTCTCAGTGAGAAGCATTCGACTCTTTTGCGCAGTATCTGTGCTCTATTCTGCGCGTTATCAAGATGAGTGAGATTCCGATTCACTCACCCGGCGCGCACCTCTACGATACGGCATGGCCAGAGCCTTCCTGGATGACAACTTCCTTCTTCGCAGCAAAACTGCGGAGCGCCTTTTCCATGAAGTAGCTGCAATCCAGCCGATCATAGATTATCACACTCACCTTCCTCCTGAGGAGGTCGCGGAAAACAAACGCTGGGATAATATCAGCAGTCTCTGGCTCGGTGAGGATCATTACAAATGGCGGGCCATGCGAGCGAATGGCATACCGGAATCACACATCACCGGCGATGCCTCTCCCCGTGAAAAATTCGAAGCCTGGGCCCGGACGATCCCCTTCACGGTGGGCAACCCTCTGTTTCACTGGACTCATCTCGAACTTCGACGCTGCTTTGGAATCAGCACCCTCCTGAACCCGGACACTGCAGAGGAAATCTGGAATGAGGCAAACGAACGCCTCCAAGATGATAACTTTTGTGCTCAGGGACTTCTTCAGAAATTCAATGTCGATACCGTTGGCACAACTGACGACCCGTCCGACAGCCTCTCCCACCATGAGGCATGCGCCTCTCTTGGGATCACCACCAAAGTTTACCCTACTTTCAGGCCGGACAAGGCCTTCATGGTCGATCGCCCCCACATCTTAAATCCATTCTGCAAGGCTCTTGGCGAGCAGTGCGATATTGAGATTAAGAGCCTTGATCAACTTATCCAGGCCCTGCGGAGGCGTCATGATGACTTTCACGCTGCCGGCTGTCGTCTCTCAGACCACGGGATGCCCTACTGCCCCATTCAACCGTGCGAAGAGGAGGAAGCTGCGCAAATCTTCCAACGTGCACTCACGGGATGCGCTGCCACCTCCAGTGAGACCGATGGATTCAGCTATTATATCATGCGGCAATTGGGTAGATGGAACAATGAGCGGGATTGGACCATGCAGCTCCATCTCGCACCGGTCAGAAACCCCAATACTCGTTTTTTCGAGAAGATCGGCCCTGACAGCGGGTTCGATACCATTGGAGACTGGCCACAGGGAGAGCGCTTACTTCAATTCCTCGACGGCCTCCATCAGAGAGACTCTCTTCCCAAAACCATCCTCTACAACCTGAATCCCAGAGATAACGCGCTTTTCGCCTCTGCATGTGGCTCGTTCCAGGAGGGACCAACCCCTTCGCGAATCCAATGGGGTTCCGCATGGTGGTATAATGACACCCTCAGGGGAATGACGGACCACCTGCAAACCCTTGCCTCAATAGGACTTCTCTCCCGCTTCATCGGGATGCTGACTGACTCCCGAT
>DFWB01000314.1 GCA_002380675.1 Akkermansiaceae bacterium UBA4145 | reverse complement strand
CACAAACCATCCACCCTCTACTTCACAAGCTCCCGCAAGAGTGTATTCCTCCAGAGGATTCTCTTCTTCAATCTCCACCACTTCCTTCAGCGGGGGAATCGTGAATGCAGACTTGGTCCATAGCTCACTATAACGTCCCAGCGGTTGCTTTTTAGGGACCTGAGCTCCGAGTGGCAGGACAAAAAGCAGTCCTGCCATCAGGCAGAAGAACCATCGTATTGTTTGGGGATTGCTCATGATACAAATGATAAAATTTAACCTTCGTCGCTAGTGTTCTCGCTCTCCCATCTTTCCTTCGGCAGAAACCATTGCTCAAGAGTAACACGGCAATCGACCTGTGTATCATCGTCCTTTTTGGGGTTGATACTCAGGGTTGTAGCGGCACGCAGGTCAGAAGGGGTATTCAATCGGTCAATCCACTGAAACAGAACCTGTTCCCTCCCACTCACTTCGATCTCCACCCGTGCACGATGGAATTCTAATTGAGGATCCTCCAGGGCTGGCAGAGGCTTTACCCTCTTCACTGTGAGCCCTCTGCGTTGTGCCTCCCGGTTTGCCAATGCCTCCAGGTCGGTAAGGGCCTGCTGCGAACTCTTGATCACCTTCTGTTCACTGCGCTCGAGCCAATCCATCTCTGCACGCTGAGACTCCTGAATTTTTTCCATTTCAAGTGCAGTCTTTCTATTACTCCTGAACTCCTTCTTAGTCTTCTGAGCTGCTTCTTTCTGCGGCAAATAATAGAGCTTATAGGCACCCACATTGATGAGCCCAAACACGAGGACAGCTACCACAATCAACAGTTTTTTCTCCCGTTCATTCATTACTACAGCCCTTCAGAATTTAATACTAAGGCCTCCCACTGAAAGGCCCATTTATCACCCTTCTGTTGCGCAGAAGGCATGTTCCACTGAAACTCAATCAATCCCCTGGCTCCCTGCAAGGCCTCATCGAACGCGTTGGCCTGACCCAGCTCATCGGTTTTACCCTGAAGTCGAATATCCAGAATCCGCTGGAATTGCCCATCACCATCAACGGTGACCTGATTAGTAATATCCGCCCGATCCAGACGCACCCCCTCCTCTCCCTGCCGTGCTCGGATACAGTGGTAGAGCAATTCTACCGTGCTATACTCCTGCTCAATTACCGGACTCAGCTCCTGCCACTTCTTGAGATGACGCTCCCCTCTCTCAAAGACATTGGCGTATGGGGCATAGTCGTTCTTCGCCTTCTGAGCCGCCGCCTTTTCTCTCGATAAGCTCACGAAAGAGAGCCCAATCAAAATAATATACACCAGCACCGCAATCCCTGAACCCAGCAGGACCTGCTGCTTTTTACGCTTTGCGACCCGATCTGCACGCACATCGGCAGGAAGCAATTGGCTGCACCTGTCTGGCACTACCGGGGCTGGCTTATGCTCCACCGTAGCAGGGCCGGACAAGCCCACACCGTCGCCGAGAGATTGCAATTCCTCCGGACGCGGCTGAGCTTCGCCCTCTCCCACCCAAACGATGCACTGTTGCGGAAGGGTCTCTATCAACCCCTGCAACTCCATTTGCATCATCGCTAGACGAATTTCCCGGCCCGCATCCTCACCGAGTTGGTTGATGGCCAGCGCTTCATATTCGAGAGGCTGCCCCTCAACAGCCAGAGCAAAGACCCAACGCCCCAGCTCCCGCCACACCACGAGCCCCGTTGAAGGCATCGGGAGACAGCGGGATGAGATGTCGAAATTCTCTGGCGCCCGGCGTGGCAGATCTCCTTCAAAGGGAGGAGCAAGGACTACCGGAACAGCGAGGGTCTCCTCTCCCCGCGTGCCAACCTTGAATGTATCACTCAGGACCCCTGCGTCGATTCCTGGTCGTGAACCCATCCTTTCAAGATGGGTTTCTGCGAGATCGCTGAGCAGGGCATCATCTGTGGTAGCAGCACGAAATGGCAAAGCTGAGACATCCCGTACTGGAAACGCCATCGTCAACTCCCCTGCCGGGATTCCGACGACATCGAGAACTCGAACCACGTCGGAGCGCTCATGGAGACGGAACCCTGTTCCACCCACTTCAGCGGTCCAAACCTCCCATCCCTCGGAACCGGGTAGCAGGAGAACCTTTTCACCTTTCTTTTTCGCCTTTGAGCTCATGGCACCTGTTCCACTTTTCTCTCTAGAATTGACGGACGACCCGTCCTGTTTCTGACAATCAGGGTAATCCGGCGTTTGATCTGCGATCCACCTAATCCGGACCAGCCCGTTGATTCGATACGGGTAGTTGGGTCGTTGGCTGTAAGACGGGGTTCGACGATCATCCGCTGAATCTCCGGAACCCCTAGCAAATCGAGGACCTCTCTGCTATTACTAAAAGGCTGATCGTCCTCCGTACCTCGAATCATGTCAGGGCCGAGGACCCGATCCCGGATGGACGTCGCATCATCGATGGACACCTCCGCTGCCCGGGCCAGCTTTTCCGGGTCCGCTTCATTGACGTCCAGACCTCCGCTGCTCCAGATCGTGAACCAATCCCTCCATCCGGGATAAATGCGCTCCAAATCCTCCATTCCTCGCACCAATCGCATTTCATCGAGAGAGTAGAACGGGCGATTATAGGGCCTGTTCAGGAAACCTTCACCTTCGTAGAACGGAAATTCTGCCCCATTGAGCTCTTCGAGCTCATTCTCATCCACCCAGTCCACCAGGGCGTCTACCACTTCCTGAGCGAAATCATCTTCCGCACCCCATTCCACAAACATTTCCCTCAAAAGGGCCTTATCTGGGTCTGCTCCATCTCCCCGATTCATCAAAAGGGAATTGATATTAAAACGGGACCCTTCCGATTCGATCGTAGCAGTAAACCCCACGTCACCTGGAAACTGCTGCTCGAGCAAGAGGTTATCAGAGCGTTCAACCACCGGATTACAGGCCACCGAGACCCCCATTTCAGCCATCTGACTGGCCTTGGCTCCTTCAACCTGGCCCGACACCAGCCGGTCCTCGTAATCGAGCAATTGGATCGCGGTGAAGATATAGAGAGCCATCACACTGATCAGCCAGAATACAGCAACCAGAGTACTGCCTCTCCGCCC
>DFWB01000051.1:4415-6820 GCA_002380675.1 Akkermansiaceae bacterium UBA4145 | reverse complement strand
GCCAAAATAGTTGCCAGCGCTATTTTGGAGCCGCCGACCATATTTCTGACTAAATCAGAGAGTCCATACTGCTTAAACTCGACAACAATGTTGTCGTGCCGAAATACCCAAACAATAATGATCGAGACGGAAACGATGAGCTGGGCTAATATTGATAAATTTTCCATTATCGTGACTTTTGCATCCGTAATTGGGGAATTGAAACTGGCCTGCAGGAAATGCCGCACCTGAAACTGGGATGCCCTTAGTTGCAGGTGAGTATAGGGATACCCCCTTCCTCAACCATCCTCCAGTCCAATTGCCCGGCAAAAACCTTTGGGAGAGGTTGCGGGGTTAACCTCAAGGTAGCCCAAAGCGGACTAATCCATCGACTGTTGCGTGTTCTTTGCATACTGTTAGAACAAGGTAAGGAACAGGAAGATGCTTGAGGGCGGTGTCCTCAGGTGAACTTTCCCATACAGAGCTCCATAATGATGAGTTTCTTCTGTTAGGATTTTAAGGGTATGTAGAAATCGGTAAAAGGAGGGATTTGAAGGTGATAGACTCTCAGAAAATGATAATCTTGGACAAGAAGAGCATCGATCAGGGTGATGAGTCATTCATGAAAATCGATTAGTGACGTAACCCCGGGTGAGACATAATCCAAGCCGACTTGGTATTTTTTGATGAAGTCAGAGAAAGAAGAAGCTCTTGAGCAGATCCGGAACACGCAGGCCGAGTTGTATGAGCGGCTGGCGGATCTCGATCGAGAGATTGCGGCTCTCTCGATTCAGCGTAAAGAATCTCCAGAGCCTGATGAAACCATAGAGAGCTCTACGGTCGCATCTCAGGAGCCGGTCCGAACGCAGGGCGCTTTGGCGGCGGCCAAGGAGGCCGCGGTTCCGCCACCTCTTCCGAAAACTGCCTTCGAGACACAGGACCTTGGGCTCAGTCGTCCACAATTGGAGGTTCCTTCTGGTGGCCCAGGAGTGGAAGAAGACCCAAAGGTTCCCCTTGCCGCCATGAATTTGGAAGATGGAGGCACCCCGGCAGGACCCTCAACGCCCCCCAGCCAAGATGCCACCCAGCTACTTTCGTCTGCCGCGCCACAGGAACAATCGCCGCCATCTCGACCTGACTCCGCCGACGGGCTCGAGCTCAAGCTTGGAACATATTGGCTTGTCCGCATCGGGGTCCTAATGGTTTTGACCGGCTTTGTCTTCCTGGCAAAACATTTTCTCACCAGCGATGAGGTCGCGGCAGGCCTGAAAGTTTCAAGCCTCTACCTTCTTTCCGGAGCCCTTTTAGGCGCAGGATCCTGGATCGGAAAAACCCGGGAGAGGATGCGCAATTATGGAGAGGTCCTGAGTGCCGGCGGCTTCGCGGCGGTCTATTTCACGACCTTCGGGGCCCACAAAGTCCCTGGGCTCGCGATCATATCCAGCCCCCTTCTTGCGGGGATTCTTCTTCTCTTCTGGGCTGGAGTGATGGTCTACATCGCAGACCGTAAAAGGTCACAGACACTCGCAAGTATGGGTGTTCTCCTCGCCTACTACACGCTTCTTATCGACGAGGCCTCTTTATTTTCGCTCTTCTCTGCACTCATTCTTTCGGGAGTGGCACTCGTCTTTCTTGTGCGTAATCGCTGGACGATCGTCGGTTCGCTCAGCCTCGCTGGCACCTACCTTGCCTTCGCTTACTGGCGCTTTTCCGAGCATCTGCTGTTGGTGGGCACGGTGGATTCTTCCCCGAGTAGCTTCTGGCCCTCCTACGGCTTCCTCATTTGCTACTGGGCAACGTTTACCGCGGCAGCCTTCCTCTCGGAGCACCTCCCTGAGAAAAAGCGCTCCATCCTGGCCGGATTAAATAATGCAGCATTTCTTGTTTTATTTGGCTTGGGAATGGGACGCCATCACCCCGAGCAATTTTGGATTTTTTCTCTGATTGCGGGGGTTGTCTTTCTCGCTGTATCGGAATTCGCCGACCGACGCCTCGGGCGCGGCACATCGCTAGGCACCTTGTATCTTGCAAAGGGTCTCGGTCTTATAACCCTCGCGTTCTTCCTGAAACTCAGTGGTTTTTCGCTCTCGATTCTGATCGCGGCGGAAAGTTGCGTGCTTCTTGTGTTGGCAAGCTACCGGCGCAGCAAGGTGCTGGAGGCAGGAGCCTACCTTTCGGCGGGGCTTGCGGTCTTGTATACCGCAATCAGTGAATTTGCCGGGCCGGGGGAGCTCTGGTTCGTGGAATTCACAGACGGCGTCCCTGTGATTGCCGCTTTCGCCCAGCTTGTTTTCCTTGGATTTGGGGCATGGTGGCTGCGGAATCGTGCGGAGGCTATCGCCCCAGAGGCACCGTTAGAACCCCGCACTTCGATATTTCTTGGTCTCGGAGTGCTGGCCTTTCTCTGTGGTGCTTATGATGATATT
>DFWB01000051.1:2232-4033 GCA_002380675.1 Akkermansiaceae bacterium UBA4145 | reverse complement strand
GCTCTCGGAACGTGGCGGCGATTCAAACTCGTGGAGCTTGCTCTAATTGGACAGGCCTTCTCGGCAGTTGCCGCGATCATCTTTCTCGGGCAGCTGGCCGGCCCGGGAGTCCCTTCTCTGGCGCAATCGATTCCTGTTTTGTTGGCATTCCTCGGCCTTATCCACTGGTCCGTTGATGGTCGTGGACCTCTTGCAGGGAAGGAGGGTCGTGCATTTTTTGAATGGCCTTTCGCTCTTGTCCTCGTGATCTCTCTCTTACGCCTAGTCGTTGAGCATGCCGGTTTTCTCGAGGGAGTCTCATACTACTCTCCGGGATTACTCGCGCTGGCCCTTCTCCTCTATGGATACCGTATGCGTATTCCATCACTCGCGATTCTTTCGCAGGGCTACCATCTCTTCGCAGCGGTCGAAATCGGCTTGCGCGCGACGGGGCAGGAACCGTGGCTCTTGGCTCTTGTGCCGCTCGTACTCCTTCTCTGTAATATCGTCTTGGCTGACCTCCTCTTCCGGAGCGCAGACCCAGACAGTCGCTCCCAGAAGGCTCTGGATGGGATCGCGACAGGACTTTGCCTTTTGCGTATCCTGGCGCTCTACTTCTTTTGGGACTTTGTCTTCGGACATCTTCCCGAAATCTGGCAAGCTCCCGCCTTTGCTCTCGCAGCCCTCATCCTGCACACTCTTGCGATTCGTCACAAAGACATCCAGCGCTTCACCTTTGGCCTTATTCTTCTCGGTGCCAGCGCAGCACTGGTGCTCTTGCGTGACGCGTGGGATTCCAACCCTGCTTGGCAGATCTACCTGACAGCCCTCGTGCCCCTGGTAGTGCAACAACTGACGCGCCGGAAGGGCGGTCTCGCGGCAGAGCACCTAATCTATCACCTAGCCCTATCAACTAGCTCCGTAGGTCTGGTCTGGTTGGTGCTCTCCCTCGAAGTCGATGCTATCGGGCAGGGCTTCTATCTGACCGCGAGTTGGACGCTACTTGGCGCCCTTGTGTTCGCTGCTGGGTGGTTCCTGCGAGAGCGTATCTACCGCCTTATGAGCCTTGCTCTGATCACCGCTGCACTGGCGCGTCTTCTGGTAGTGGAGGTCTGGACCCTTGAATCTATCGGGCGGATTATCACATTTATTCTGATTGGAGTGGTTCTGCTCTCTCTCGGGTTTGTCTACACTCGCTATCAGGATAAGTTACGAAGGATTTTCTAGTCATGGCTCCATCATACTCAGCCCTGTCGATGAAGAGAGGTGGAGGGCGTGAGTGAAGGGTGGTATGCTGTGTCAACTGCAACCCATTCTGTTGATAAGAATTGTGTGTTGAAGTCTGAGAGGTAATCTTTGGGAAGGCTTTGCGAAGATCTGAGAACGAGGAACAGAAGACCGAATAAGGAGAGAGGGGAAAAATGAATACGATACACTTCTTGTCCCGATTGATTCTTTTTCTGTTTTTTCCCGGATTCCTTTCCCAGGCTTTGGCACAGTATGGCGACTGGAAACATGCGGGCTCGATGTATCTCGTCACGGATTCCGCTGGGGCGGACCTGCCTGCCTCGGCAGTCTTGAAAAACTTCCCGGTACTGGTTCGTCTGAACGAGGACTATTTCAATTTCAGCGAGGCGGAGCCCGGGGGAAAGGACGTCCGTTTCTCGTCCAAGGGCAAGCCATTGGATTTTCAAATCGAGCGTTGGGATGCGGAGAGAGGCGAAGCCGATATTTGGGTGCGGATTCCGATCATCAGGGGCAAGGATCAGCAGGCCATCCAGATGCATTGGGGCAAGGAAAAAGTTTCTTCCGAAAGTGACGG
>DFWB01000051.1:836-1846 GCA_002380675.1 Akkermansiaceae bacterium UBA4145 | reverse complement strand
GAAGACGCCACTTCCAATAACCTCGATGGCGTCAACAGGCCTGACGCACCCACCACCAATACTACGGGCATGATCGGTGATGCCCAGGAGTTCGGCGTCGACAAACTCCTTGTCATTCGGCCATCAGGGTCCAGCCCGGACCGGCGGGTGACCTGTATGCCTTCGGGTAATGCTGACCGGACAATGTCAGCCTGGATAAATCCCACGAGCTTCGAGGGCCGCAATTGGGCCCAGGCGTCGATTGGCGGATGGGGCGAACCGGAGCGCGGACAAAAGCCACATATGGGCCTGTCTTATTTTACCATGACCGGAAGGGGGCAGCCCCGCTTCCATCTCTACGGTTTTGACCCCAGATGCGCCAGCCCCTTGCCCCGTAATGAATGGCGGCATGTCGCACTTACTGTTTCCGGAGACATGGTTCGCTTTTACGTCGATGGCGTTCTGGAGGAGACAATCAATAACAACGGCGATCTGGTGAGTAAGCTCGGCACCCTTAAAACCCCGGCGTCAACGCCCGTTGATCTGGGTGATCATGGAAACGGGCGCGGACCTTTCAATGGCGCTCTCGACGAGGTGCGCTTTGAGGCGGTGGCGCGTTCAGTCAACTGGCTGAAGCTCTGTTTCGAGAACCAGAAGCCGCTGCAGTCCCTGGTTGGACCACTGGTTCAGGACGGTGATGAATTCTCGGTCTCGCACAAACGCCTGAAGATGAAGGAGGGAGCCTCGATCGTCCTGTCAGCAAAAGCGGGAGGAGCCCGCAAGGTCTACTGGGTTTTAAAGGATGATGACAAGGAGGAGATCCTTGCCGTCGACTGCTACAACTACACTTTTGACGCAGGGCGCGTTGCTGAAGATAAAAAGGTCGCCTTGCAGTTCAAGGCGCTCTTTGCATCCGGGGTGAAGACCCTGACCACTCCGATTACGATCCAGGAGACGGTGCCAGATCCCGTGTATACGCTCGACGTTCCCAAATCGTGGAATGGCAGGGATGAGTTGGTGATCTCGCCCAC
>DFWB01000051.1:0-467 GCA_002380675.1 Akkermansiaceae bacterium UBA4145 | reverse complement strand
CTGAACTACTCATGGAAGGTATCGGGTATGGCCACGATCAGCGAAACCGGAGCGGGAAAGCTTGTATTGGAGCGGGCACAGAACAGCGGGGACCTGACTGTGGAGCTCGCTCTAGACAATGGTGGCGCCGTCGTTTCGAAGTCCGCCCGGATCGTGGTCAAGGAAGCGATGCAGGACGTCTGGGTGAAACGCACTCCGTCCTCTGATGAGAAACCGGTGAACCACCAGTTCTACGCCCGAGATGACAGCGGGCACGGGACGCTTTACTGCAGAGGAACGCTCAAGGAATCAGCGGATTCGGTATTCCTGAGACTCTATGCAGGCGAGACGTTGCTCGACACCCAGCACCAGAAGGTCGGGAAGGACAACAAGTATGCCTTATCGGTAAACTTGCAGGCGGGATTGATCGCCTATCGCACGGAGTTCGGCATCAAGCGGGGCAAGGGAGAGACGATTTTGGACAAGGC
>DFWB01000138.1:1008-13300 GCA_002380675.1 Akkermansiaceae bacterium UBA4145 | reverse complement strand
CCGGGGATATTGCGGCGAAGATAATGAACGCTGCTCCAAGCGATCCTGATCTCTCCCAGAGTTTCATGCTGGATAATGAGCTGATTGCCCTCGAAGGCTGTAGTGCCGAAAAGGATGCTGCCATCGGAAAGCCCGATTTCGTCCCCTACCCGCTTTTCGGGTGGGGTAGGCCTCGCGAGGACAAATCGGAGGGCGGAGGCACGAGGCACGGGAATCACGCCGAGGGGAGAGCGGATCGCGATATCCTTTGCGCGCACCCAGATCAGACTGCCAGGAAGCGGTTCGCCGTCCTTGCGGTAGAAGGTTCCTGGTTCTCTGCTGTCTCCCGGCTCGCCGGCCACGAACTCCATGCTCGCGAGTGAAGAGAGCGGAACTTTCTGTTCGCCGAAGATCTGGCTCCGGATATTGAGAAGCTTCTTTCTGCCTGCTCCTTCGACTGTTTTCACCTCAGCGTTCCAGACCTCTCCATTAAGCAATCGGATCGCTCCCGGGAGCCTTGAGACGCTCTCGGGCAGGGAGTTGACCGTCAGGAAGATCTCGGAATCGATGGCCTTGCCTCCGCAGGAGAGTTGCCCATTTTCAAGAGTGAGAACTCCCTGATGCTGACCACTGCTGGAGATCACGAAGCCGCCGGTGGGGGCTGGTGGGGCCGGTCGGCTGCTGATGACCCGGGAATCCGCCGGCTGGGAGGTCATTAGAATCTCGTCAACGTTGAGATGGCCCCAGAGGCCGCGGTGCTGATCACGAAGTTCGATTCGCGCGAATTGCCCCCGGAATTCCCGGACGTCCAAGGCGATGTTCTCAAAGTAGTCGTCATTGCTGCCTGTTGCGCTTCGGACGACTCCGGCAGCGGTATGCAGGTTGACGCAGATCTGGCCCGGGTGTCCGCCGCCGCTCATGCGGATCAGGACATAATCCTGCTCAAGGAGAAACACAGGAGAGCGAAGACTTCCTACGGAGCGTTGGCTATTGCTGATCGTGGTCAGGAAGAGCTTTCCTTCAAATGGCCCGACCCTGCGCCGCATCATCTTGGTGCCTGATTGCAAGTCCCGGTTGAATGCATCTCCCTCCCTTTGCCAGTTCCCTCCGAGAGCACCCAGAGGGTTGTCCTTCAGAGGTGTCGCATGCACCGGGCTCCAGCCGGGATTCTGTCCGAGGTTATTCTCCTCGAAATCGTGAATCACGAGATTGCCATCAGGACGCACTGGTAGCAGAGGAGCCTTGGGGTTTTCGGGATCGTTAGGCCGCTGCGGACCGAGGAGAGCTGAGTATTCCTCGAGGGAGAGTTGTCCGTCTGCATTCTTGTCGGCATCAGGGCTCTCGGTCAGGGCGCGCTGTAGAGCAGGATGATTCGCTGAGGTGATGGATTCCTCTTTTCCCATGGCCAGACCCGAAAGCGCCGCCGCCGTGCAAAAGGCGAGGATGCGGGTCGTGCTCGAAAAGAGGGATGGCATGATCACTATTGTTTCAGGATCTGATTATTTTGCCTTGGCCAGCGCAGAACGCTGGAGGAGGTAGTTGCTGATGGTTTGTTCAATGGGAACCTTCGTATTCACCAACACGTGTTCTACCCCGGACTTGTTGCATGCCCGCTTGATCCCGGTGACAAATTTCTCGAGCTCTTCCAGATAGTTAGCACGGACGCGGCCCGGCTGGGTGATGACCTCGCCCTCGCCCTCGAGTCCCATGAACTTCCACATTCCATTCAGGGGAAACTCGATCTCGTAGGGGTCCATGATGTGCCAGAGAATCACGTTGTGGCCCCCATAGCGAAGGTGATTCAGCCCGTCGATGAACTCTTCCGTGTTGTCGAAAAGATCAGAGAAAAGCATAACGAATCCCCGTCGAGTCATTCGATGTGCGAAGTCATGAAGAACAGCTCCCACATTCGTTCGAGGCGCCGGGGTGACCTTCTCCAGTTCAGAGGAAATATCGTGGAGAACTCCCATGTGGCTCTTGGGAGCAATGTAGTTCTGCAGCTCCCCATCGAAGATCCCCACTCCAGCAGAGTCGCCCTGGTCGATGGTGAGGTAGGACAGACTGGCCGCAAGATACTTGGCGTATTCAAGCTTGGAAATTTTGCCGGACTGATAGGTCATCGACTGGCTCGCATCGAGGAGCATGTTCGAGACGAAGTTGGTCTCGGCATCGAAGAGCTTGATGTAGTATCGGTCACATCGGGCGTAGGCTTTCCAGTCGATGTTGCGCGTCTCGTCACCCTGAGCATACTGCCGGTAAGCGCTGAACTCCGAGCTGATACCCCGGCTGGGGCTCTTGTGCTGGCCAATTCGCAGGCCCTCTACGACCTTGCGTGCCACGATGTCCAGCGATCCGAGTTTGGAGAGGGTCTCTGGGTCGAGGTACTTAGGGCCGCGTGGTTTGCTGGATTCTTCCGGGGAAGGCTCTCTGGATGAGGTGGTCGCTTCAGGCATCTTGAATGGCTAGGGAGGCGTCACGGCCGCCCTTTCTTTGTAGTTGGGTGTGTCAGATCGAAATGAAAGAGGGCTGTCAGCCGCGGATAAGCATGTGGCCGTTGGCCGGCTGGGGTCATCCTCTTCCCCTGCATGGAGCGCAGGGGAAGAAAGATAAGAGTCGGCTTGGGCGGCTGATCAGATCAGGCCGATGCCTCTTCTTTTTCGTAGAGTTCCTTGTCGCTCGGGATTTCCTCGAGGAGGCGGCCGACCACGTGATCAGCGTCTACTCCTTCTGCCTGGGCGGCGAAGTTGAGCCCCATGCGATGGCGAAGGACGGGTGCGGCAAGGGCTTGGACGTCTTCCAGAGAAGCGCCGAAGCGCCCGCGGAGGATAGCCCGGGCCTTGGCGCCGGTGATCAGGTTCAGGCCAGCGCGTGGGCCGCATCCCCACGAAACGAAATCCTTGATGAAGCCGGGGGCATTTTCCTCAGAAGGACGGGTAGCACGAACAAGAGCCGCAACATACTGGAAGATATGGGGAGCCACGGGAACCCGGGCAACAAGATCCTGAAGGAGGAGAATATCCGATTTGCTGAGCACCTCCTGAGGGCTGCCGCCACTGCCTGAAGTCACGTTGCGCATGATGTCAATTTCCTCCTGCTGTGATGGATAGCCGACGTGGATCTTGAACATGAAGCGATCCAGCTGGGCTTCCGGAAGAGTGTAGGTTCCCTCCTGCTCAAGAGGGTTTTGCGTTGCAAGAACGAAGAAGGGGGCGTCCAAGGCGTAATCGTCACCTCCGGCCGACACGATTTTTTCCTGCATGGCCTCAAGGAGCGCCGCCTGAGTCTTTGGAGGGGTCCGGTTGATTTCATCTGCCAGCACAAGGTTTGAAAAGATCGGTCCTTTAGTGAACATGAACTTCCGTTCGCGGGTCTCGGGATCGTCCTGCAGAAGCTCACTGCCGGTGATGTCCGAGGGCATGAGGTCCGGAGTGAACTGGATTCGCTTGAACGATAAGGAAAGAGTCTTGGCGATCGAACTGACTAAGAGGGTCTTAGCGAGACCAGGAACTCCCTCGAGCAAACCATGGCCGCGGGAGAAAATAGCGATGAGGACCTCGTCGATGACCTGATCCATTCCGACAATATTCTTGCGGAGCTCGCTGACGATTGCGTCGCGGGCATCGTGCAGTTTTTTGACAGCAGTAACATCATCGATCTCACCGGCTTCATCAGGCTGGAGGATCGATTTCTTGGCAGTGGCAGCTAACTCTTTTGCTGCTCCTACCTTGCTGGTGCGCGAGGCCGTCTTTTTCTTGGTGGTCTTCTTGGTTGCTTTTTTAGCCATGGTATACCGTCTGGTGAGCTTTGTTGTGGTAAGGAAACCCCCTTTGGGAGCCTCATTTAACGCCCAAATTTCCCGAATGGAGAAGAAGGCGATAAATTCTTTGCGGGGAAGATCTACAACTAAAGACGTCCGCTCCAACAAGCCTGAATTGCCCGGAAGTGCGGCGCACGATAAGGTGACGTCCCTAAGCAGTTGTTTTGCACAACCCGGAGCGATTTTAACTTGTTAGGGTAAGATGAAAACTCATCCCTCAAGTAATCAAGATAACTGAAGTGAGCGATCTAACAGTGGTCTCGGTAGCAAAGCGATGCGAGCCTTTGGCGGCCACGGGACGGGGCTGCGCGCTACCGATGAGCGACTCAATTCCCGTTGGACTTGCTCCTCATTGGAGATCCTGCTAACTGCCGGCCCATACTCTCAGCATCCAAGAACCACTTTTCCGGCCACACCATGATTGATCTCAAGCCCGACTGCAAATATGCGATGGTTATCCCTACGTCGATGGGAACACGCCTCACTCCCCTGAATGGCCAGCCGTTTCATTGCTCTGACAACTTTGTTCTCACTGCCAGTAGTGCAGAATCCAACGTGGGTAGTGTGTCTTCCTACCTTGGCCTCCCGGTTAAGATTCTCACCTCCTTCGTCAAGGGCAGCCCGGTTTCACGTTTTATCAAGGATAACCTCGCAGGCCGGCATATGGACTATGAAGGTCCCGATATGGAGCAGGGGGGGCCCTGGGGATACCGGCACCAGATCAACATGGCAGACAGCGGAACGGGATCAAGGGGTCCACGGGTGTGGAATGACAGAGCGGGAGAAGTAGGGCGAGACCTGAAGGCTGATGACTTCGATCTTGAGCGTATCTTTGGTGAGGAGGGCGCTCAGATCGTTCACATGTCGGGACTGATAGCCGCTCTGTCACCGGATTCGACCCAGTTCTGTCTCGACGTTGCCCGTCTTGCCAAGAAATACGACACCAAGATCTCATTCGATCTCAATCACCGTGCGACTTTCTGGAAAGGGAGAGAGCAGGAGTTGAGCGACGCCTTCAAGGAAATCGGAAGCCTTGCGGATATTCTTGTGGGGAATGAGGAGGACTTTCAACTTTGCCTGGGCGTCGAAGGTCCGGAAGCAGGGGGAGAGGATATCGGGGGCAAGATCGACAGTTTCAAGGAAATGATCGACCGGGTAAAACAGCAGTTTCCCAATGCCTCAATCTACGCCACCACACTACGTGAGGTTGTTAGTGTGAACCTGCACGAGTGGGGAGGCATCGTGGCCGATGGAGGTGACTGGCATGTAATCGAGCCGCGGGAGATCGGGGTCCTCGACAGAATTGGGGGAGGAGATGGATTTGTTGGAGGATTGCTGTATGGAATCCTCAAAGGATGGGACGGAGCAAAATGTGCTCAGTTTGGCTGGGCTACGGGTGCGCTTGCCGCTACCCAGCTTACAGACTACGGGCAGCCTGCTGATGAGGAGCAGGTGTGGAGTATCTGGGAAGGCAACGCCCGGGTGCAGCGTTAGACTTGTTCCTCTCAGATTCTTCCCTGGTGTCCAATCATGGAAGAGTCGCGCCGCCGTCAACGTCTACTACGGTTCCCGTGGTAAAGTCGTTCTTGAGGAGAAAAAGAACGGCCTGCGCAACTTCGGCAGATGTTCCAGGGCGGGGAATGGGATGGGCTTCCGTGGTTTGCTGGAGAAATTCTTCTCGCGCTACCCCCTCCTGTGGGAAGAGCGGGGTGTCGATGATGCCTGGGGAGACGGCATTGATTCTCCGGGGTGAAATTTCAGGGGCAATGGCCCGGACAAATCCCTCTATCGCATTGCCGACTGTTGAGATCGCAGAGGCCCCTGGGAGACATTTCCTAGCGGGAAATCCGCTTACCAGAACGATCGAGGCGTTGGTGTTGAGGCTCGTCAGCCCAAGGCGGACGCTGTTTACGTAGCCCCAAAGTTTGTCGAAAGTTGATTGGAAGCCGTCGAGTGTCATCTCCGCGAACGGACCTTGAGCCCGGCTGGAAGGAACGGCGGTGTTCACCATTATGTCAAACGGGCCATGGTCCTCGTAGAATTTGCTCAGGTCTTCCCGGTCGAGGACGTCGACCGAGTGCCGAGATACTTGTTCGTCAGGCTTGTTCCTGTCCGCGGCCGTGCGGCTCGCGGCAAGGACATCCACGCCCTCTGCAGCCAGTTGATCCACGACGGCAAGGCCGATCCCTGAGGTTCCTCCAAAGACAACTGCCCGCATACCGGTGAGATTCATGATGGGGATATGAAAGCTTGCGGTGTTCGTGTCCAGCCCTCGATCAGGCAGTCCGGGGTTGGTAATCACTAAAAGTTGCCAAGGGTGACAGGTTTTGCTCGACCGACCTCGCGAGGGTCGGGAGAGTACGGCCCATGATCATCAAGCCGAGGGTTCGAGGGTTTATTTGTCTCACGGCTCATCCGACCGGATGCGCGGCGCATGTCCAGGAACAAATTGACCATGTCAGGGGTAAGGGGGCGATCGAGAACGGCCCGCGAAATGTTCTCGTTGTTGGTGCCTCGACGGGCTATGGGCTAGCCTCGAGAATTACGGCGGCTTTCGGGAGCGGTGCCAGGACCATGGGTGTGTTTTATGAACGCCCGCCTAGAGAGGGAAAATGCGCAACAGCCGGATGGTATAACTCCGCGGCCTTTCACAGAGCGGCATCGGCTGAGAGTCTCTACGCCAGAAGCTTTAACGGAGATGCGTTTTCGGACGAGATGAAGGCGACGGTGGTGGAAGCCATCAAGGAGGACCTCGGCCAGATTGATCTCGTGGTTTACAGTCTAGCCTCTCCCAGAAGGCAGCACCCTCGCACCGGGGAAGTCCATAAGTCGGTTCTCAAGCCTATTGGAGAGCACTACTCTGCCCGGACGCTGGACACTGACCGGTCTGAAGTCAGCGAGGTAGAGATTGAGCCTGCCACAGAACGGGAGATTCAGGACACTGTTACCGTCATGGGAGGAGAGGACTGGGAACTTTGGATGGAAGCTTTGAATGGCGCAGGTCTGCTTGCGCCTAATGCGACCTCGGTGGCCTATGACTACATTGGACCGGAGGTGACTTGGCCAATTTACACCAACGGAACAATTGGACGGGCCAAGGTTGACCTCAGGGCAGCTGGGCAGCGGATCAGCGAACTTCTCAAGGCTAATGCCGGAGGCGACGCATTCATTTCAGTCAACAAGGCGTTAGTGACTCAGGCCAGTTCGGCAATCCCCGTTGTGCCGCTCTATATTTCCATTCTGTATCGGATCATGAAGGAGAAGGGGACCCATGAGGGGACCATTGAGCAGATCCAACGACTCTTCGCCACTCACTTGTATAATAACGAGGTGCCGAAGCTGGATGACAAGGGGCTCATTCGAATTGATGATCTCGAGATGGAGCCTGAGGTCCAGCAGGAGGTGAATGAGATATGGCCTCAGGTAACTTCGGAAAACCTGAGAGAGATTACCGATTTCGCAGGATATCAGGAAGATTTCCTGAAGCTCTTTGGATTTGGGCTGTCGGGTGTCGATTACGATCAGGAGGTTGACCCCATGGTCAGCCTCGATGGGTAATATTGGCCGGGCAGAGAAGTCACGGCTTCACCTGGATTTGCGGCCGCCCACTTACCGGCCAGTCGATGTGGAAGGTGTGTCCGCGTTCCCGGTCGACCCTCTCGTAGGTATGAGCTCCGAAGAAGTCGCGCTGTCCCTGCAGCAGGTTTGCGGGGAGGCGCTCGCTGCGGTAGCTATCGTAATATGAGAGAGCCGAGCTGAAGCAGGGGAGGGGCACGCCATGTAGTGCAGCGGTAGCCACGACCTTGCGCCAGTTGGCCTGACACCGGTCGATCTCGCTCTTGAAGTATGGATCCAGAAGCAGGTTCGCGATATCGGGATTAGTCTGATAGGCCTCAAAGATCTTCTGAAGAAAACGGGCACGGATGATGCAGCCCCCACGCCAGATCATGGAAATCTGTCCGAAGTCCAGATTCCAGTCATACTCATTCTGGGCTTCACGCATGAGCTGAAAACCCTGTGCGTAAGAGCAGATCTTGGAGCAGTAGAGGGCATCGTGGATGGCTTGGACGAACTCTGCGGTGTCTCCGTCAAAGGGCTCGAGCTTGGCGTCGAGAACCTTGGCTGCGGCAACCCGCTCCTCTTTGAGAGCGCTGATGCAGCGTGCAAAAACGGCCTCTGCGATACAGGGTGCGGCAATACCCATGTCGAGGGCGTTGATGGAGGTCCACTTGCCGGTCCCCTTCTGTCCTGCGGTGTCGAGGACAATATCCACGAACGGCTGGCCAGTTTCAGGATCCTTCTGCCCAAGAATGTCGGCCGTGATTTCGATCAGGAAGGAATCGAGAACACCCTGATTCCACTCTCCAAATACGGAGCTCATTTCCTCTGGCTTTATGCCGAGGAGGTTATCCATCAGGGTGTAGGCCTCACAGATCATCTGCATATCGCCATACTCAATCCCGTTGTGCACCATCTTGACGTAATGGCCTGCTCCGTTATCGCCAATGTAGGCGGCGCAGGGAACTCCTCCTTCGACAGGCTTTCCGGCTTCTGCTCCTTCGATGGGCTTTCCGGTGGTCTCGTCGACCTTTGCGGCGATGGCCTCCCAGATGGGCTTGAGTTCATTCCACGCGCTTTGCTTGCCGCCGGGCATGAGCGAGGGGCCGAAACGAGCTCCCTCTTCTCCACCCGAGACCCCGGAGCCGATAAACCGGAATCCTTTCTCGTTCAGCATTTTTTCCCGGCGGATCGTGTCGGTCCAGAGGGCGTTGCCCCCGTCAATAATGATGTCGTCCGGGTCCAGTAGTTCTGTCAGCCCATCGATCACTGCGTCAGTGGGTCCGCCAGCCTGGACGAGGATGATGACCTTGCGAGGCCTCTTGATGGACTGCACGAATTCCTCAAGGGTGCTTGTGCCAACTACCCCACCAGGAGTTTCCGGGTTTGCGGCTACAAACTCGTCAGTTTTCGAAGTGGTTCGGTTGTAGACAGAAATGCGAAAGCCGTGATCGGCGATGTTCAGAGCAAGGTTCTGACCCATGACCGCGAGGCCCACGAGTCCGATATCAGAAGAGGAGTCAGACATGTTTTGCGTAAGTTCGGGGGCGGGGTTTAGGCCGGTTGGCGGGCACCTTCAAGGCTTAAAAGCCAGCTCTTGAGGTTGCTGGCGTCCCCGGAGGAGAAACCGTGAGTTCCTGATCGCTTCTCCTGTAATACAGTTGAGCATTCAAGGCATGATGAAGTGTGCGTTCTTGCTGCGTCTCCGAGTCCCTCTTCTGTTTCTTTTTCTTTTCACGTCTTCGGCCTACGGAGATGACCGGCCGAACCTTGTTTTCCTCCTCACGGATGATCAGAGCACTTCTTCAATGGGGTGTTATGGAAATCCTGAGGTTAAAACACCGCACCTCGACGCGCTCGCGCGAGCAGGAGTGGTGTTTGACTGCCATTATGTGAGCACCGCGATCTGCATGGCGAGCCGGGCCAATATCATGACGGGGAAGTTCGAGTTCAGGCATGGGTGTAACTTCGAGCATGGGGCTCTGCACAGCTCCCATTGGGCGGAGTCCTATCCTATCCTTCTCAAGGAAGCGGGATACCGAACGGCGATAGCCGGAAAGATCGGGTTTGAGGTGACAACGAGGAGCGGGAAGAAGGGTGTTTTGCCAGCTGGCGATTTCGATCGTTGGGGAGCGGGGCCGGGACAAACCTCCTATCTGACGGCAAGAAACAAATCGATGGTAGGATACGCAAAGGAGTTTCCGCACTCATCTCGTTCTTACGGAGCTTTCGGCGCGGATTTCATTAAAGAGTCTGCGAAGTCCGGGCAGCCGTTCTGCCTCTCTATCAGCTTCAAGGCGCCTCACAAGCCAGCCACGCCGGATCCGGAAGATAATAAAATTTATGCCGGTAAGCGTTTTACGAAGCCGAGGAATTTTGGGCGCGAGTATGGCCTCCACTTCGCGCCCCAAAGCCGGTACGGGCGTCAGTATGAGCGTTTTCACAGCTGGAACTACTCAGACAAATATGATGAGGTCATGGCGATCTATTACCAGCAGGTCTATGCGGTGGATGTTGCAGTGGGTATGATACGGGCGGCCCTCAGGAGCCACGGGGTAGAGAAAAATACCGTGGTGATTTTTACTTCGGATAACGGATTCATGTGTGGAGCCCATGGTTATGGGTCCAAGGTGCTGCCTTATGAGGAATCCTCCCGGGTTCCCTTGATCGTGTACGATCCACGCCACAGGAACAGTGGCAAGGAACTGCGTTGTGATGCCCTGACTGGGAACGTGGACCTTATGCCGACCCTGTTGGAACTGGCCGCGGTAGCTGTTCCCGAGGGGATTGACGGAAAGAGCATTCTTCCGCTTTACGAGGACGCTGGGGCAAGGATCAGGGAGTCTCTACCACTGGTTAACGTGTGGGGTCCCTCCGAGGTCTTTAGCCTTTCGGTGGTAACGGAACGCCACAAGTATATCTATTGGCCGTGGGCAGGGGAGGGATTGAAGGCGGCAGAGGAGCTCTACGATACGGAGGAGGATCCATTCGAATTGAAGAATCTTGTGACCAGCCCAGAAGAAGGAGGGGCGGTTCTGGTCCAGATGCGGAAGCAATACGACGCATACGTGGATCTCTGGCGCCGTGAGGCCGTGGATTATCACAACTACAAGCCCCTCGCGCGTTTTTTTGACCGTAATCTTCCCTGGCCAAGTAGGAAAGAAGCTCTCGGCGTCAGTAAATAATTCAGGGGCTCACGGCGATTGGTGACAGGGTAGAGTCGCGAAACAATAATATGCTCAGGCGCAAGATTCTCCGTGCAACATTGAGGGAGTTAGCTCCTAGTGATTCTCGATGAAGACGCTTCTTTTCGCTCTCCTCCTGAGTGCTCCAGTGCTCCTGGCCGCCAAACCTAACATCGTCCTGATGATGGCAGATGATATGGGTTGGGGACAGACTGGTTATTACAACCACCCTGCGCTCAGCACTCCGCACCTTGACGCGATGGCGGCGGGTGGGCTGCGCTTTGACCGGTTTTATGCCGGGGGACCGGTGTGCTCCCCAACGCGGGCAACGGTCCTGACTGGGCGGACGCACAACCGGACCGGAGTGCAGAGCCATGGATTTGCCCTGCGAAAGCAGGAGAAGACCCTTGCGGTAGCGCTCAGGGGAGCGGGTTACGCGACCGGACATTTTGGAAAGTGGCATCTCAACGGATTACGCGGTCCGGGGGTTCCCATCCTGAGGGAAGATACCCATGGCCCGGGCGGATTCGGATTTGACCAGTGGCTCTCGGTCACCAATTTCTTCGATAAGGATCCGGTGATGAGCCGGAAGGGGAAGTTCGAAGAATTCACGGGAGATTCCTCGGAAGTCATCGTTGCGGAAGCGCTCAATTTTATCGGAACGCAGGCCAAGGCGGAGAAGCCCTCCTTTACGGTGATCTGGTATGGAACCCCGCACAGTCCATGGATGGGTCTGGAAAAGGATCTCAAGCTCTTCGCGAATCTCGATAACAAGTCGCAGCACCATTATGCGGAACTCGTGGCCATGGATCGCAGTATAGGAGCCCTGCGAGCCGGATTGCGGGACATCGGAATTGCCCGCGACACCCTCGTCTGGTTTTGCAGCGATAACGGGGGGCTTCCAGGATTCAAGCCCGACACGGTGGGGGGCTTGCGGGGCTATAAGGGATCACTTTTTGAGGGCGGATTGCGCGTGCCGGGAGTGATCGAATGGCCTGAAGGAATCACCAAGCCCCGGGTGACCTCTTTTCCGGCTTGTACCATGGACATTTTTCCTACTCTTGCGGAGGTGGCAGGCCTCCCTGCTTCTTCCATGTTGCAGCCGCAAGACGGGCAGAGTCTGCGCGCGCTCTTCGGGAAAGAGCTGGGTCCGCGCCGTAAGCCGATTGGGTTCAGGAGCGGGGTCCGGGGCGCATGGGTCGACAACGAATTCAAACTCTACTCGAAGAATGTGACCCGCGGAGACTTTCATCTCTATCATCTGGGTGACGATCCCGCGGAAAAGGTGGATGTGAGCGCCGGGCACCCGGAGGTAGCCCAGCGTCTTCGCAAGGCCTTTCACGCGTGGGACGCGACGGTCGATGCGAGTGGTGAGGGGAAGGATTACCCCTCTGGCAAGGTTGATTCGCCTCAGCCACCCCGGATGTTCTGGACGGAGTTGGATGCCTATCGGCCTTACTTCAAGGCATGGCGCGAGCGCCCCGAATACAAGGGGCGGCTGCAACGGAAGTAAGGAAAGGATCGCGTCGCCACCAATGACTCCTGAGTCCTCCTGGCTCGGAGACGGATGAAATACCCCACCCATGCTGAGAGCCTGCCTAGCTTCAGCCCTTTGTTGGCGATGATGTTTATTCTTCCACCGATACCCGATAGAATCGTTGAGCCCTTCCAATAGCACGGGGGTCTAGCTGTAAGGTCACAGTCCCTACTGCGATAATCCCAGATGAGGTTACCTCCCAGTTGATCAGGTCGG
>DFWB01000138.1:0-581 GCA_002380675.1 Akkermansiaceae bacterium UBA4145 | reverse complement strand
TCGAGAGGGTCTGTGCCAGCTGCAATTTCCGATCCATCGGTTGAGCCGTCCCCATCCGTGTCCGGGCGAAGCGGATCTGTTCCTGCCAGTGCCTCATCGATGTTACTCAGGCCGTCACCATCACTATCAATCAGCAATCCGGTGCCCGGATTTCCTCCGGTCGCTGCGCTGGCTCTCCAGTTGTCAGGTATTGAGTAATCAGGGACGGGGACAGTAGGACTTGCGAGGACAAGGCTGGAGCCATCTCTCCCTGCAGCTTCCGGCCAAGGATCCCGGTCGTTGTATCGAAAATTCGCAATAGTGTTTCCCACTCCGTCGACCAGGTGGAGTCGTTCCCCGGCATTTTCAAGTCGTGTTGGGAGATATTCGCCCGCAATACGATCGCTATAAGATGTGCCGTAGCGGGCTTCGAAAGAGGCTCTGTTGCGAACAACGAGGACGAATTCTCCAGGAGCAAGGGAGGTTACATCGGAAAATGTAAAATCAAAATCAATGCCCTCCGTAAACTTCACAGCGGTAAGGTTGATAGTGTCTCCACTCACGTTCTTCATCTCTATGAATTCGAAGTCTGAGGCATCGTT
>DFWB01000155.1 GCA_002380675.1 Akkermansiaceae bacterium UBA4145 | reverse complement strand
AATATCGGTCATTTTGATAATGAGATCGAGGTCGACAAACTGAACGAGATGGCCGGAGTTGAGAGGTCAAACATCAAGCCCCAGGTGGATAAGTATACCTTTCCCGGAGGGAATGCTCTCTACATGCTCGCCGAAGGCAGGCTCGTGAATCTTGGCTGCGCGACCGGACACCCAAGCTTCGTCATGTCGAATAGCTTTACTAACCAATGCCTCGCCCAGATTGACCTCTGGAAGACCCGTGGTTCCCGTGAACCCGGCGTTGAGGTGCTTCCCAAGAAGCTGGATGAGGAAGTGGCCCGTCTCCATCTTGAGAAAATTGGATGTAAGCTGACAAGTCTTACTCAGGAGCAGGCCGATTACATCGATGTGCCGGTAGATGGTCCCTACAAGCCTGGCCATTATCGCTATTAGGGGATCACTTCTGAAAGGCCTCCGGGAGGGCCCGGAGGCCGACCTACAACGGAAGATGGTGTATGTGCCCACAAGGCTACATCTGCCCCAGTTGTGGTAGTGAGGTGGTGGTCGGGACTCCCTGTGGGCTTTGTGCCAAAGCGAATCCACCCCCAGACTCTTGTGGTATTGGCACAGTAAAACGAAGCCGGAAGAGATCCCAAAAAACGGGGCGCCGCGGCTGGGAACAGAACCAAGAATCTGAAGGGCTGGATCTCCCAGATGAGGCCTTCGACTATGACGACTTCATAGCCCGGGAGTTTGGCAACAAGGGTCGGGGAGAGGTGATCAGGATCCGGTGGTACTGGTGGGTTACCGCGCTCCTTCTGATCACTACTCTGGTCCTGCTTTCTAGCGCAGGCCTCTGGTGATCGGTTACGGGAGTTCCTGAATGGCAATGTCCTTAAACTGAACCCGCATGTCCTGCCCTCCATGAAGCTGTAGCGCAATGTGGCCCTCTTTGAGGCACTTGGGGTCATTCAGCAGCTCAGTTACCTTGGTTCCGTTGAGAGAGACGGTGATGCTGTCCCCGATTGCAGAGACAAGAAGGTCAGTCCAAGCCCCTGGTTTGACTAATTTGGAAATCACGGTTGGATCGGGTTTTCGAACCCAGGCTCGCATGGAGGTTTCGTAAAGGCCTCCAACTTCCTTGGAATTGTCGACTTCTGCCTGGAAGCCTCGGACACTGACGTGGGTGTTGGTCTTTTCGACCCGGAAATAAAAACCGCTATCTCCGCTGGTTACCTTGAATTTGGCCCGGACCCTGAAGTTCTTGAAGCGCCTGTCGGTCATGAGAAGCCCATGGCGCGGTTCGCTGCGTGGGGAGGTCCCGAGAATGGTTCCCTCCACAACCTCCCATTTTCCCCCGGGAACCGGGTGCCAGCCATCGAGGTTTCTTCCGTTGAAAAGATCCTGCCACGCCGGCTCTGCGGAGGCAGTCATCGGGGCGAGGAGAAGGAGGCTCAGGGTGGCAAATATTCTCATGGGCTGAATAGTGGCAGGAGTTCTCCAGATGAGAAGAAGCGATGTGTCCGAGCGCCCTGCTCCGAATGTCTCAGGTAGTCCAGCGGTCTACCCGAAATGAGAGCGCAGCACCTTGAGAGATTTTGGAATAGCCGTGAGCGGGTCCTCCTTACCTTCAAATTCGAGCGAGACGTAGCCCTTGAAGCCGGCGGTCTTCATGATTCCTGCTATACGGGCATAGTCGAGGTCGAGAGTATACCAGCGTCCGCCACCAAAGTAGGTCTTGCACTGCATGAGAACAGTTCGGTGGGCCAGTTGCGACAGCCTGTCGTATGGATCCTCGAGAAAATTCCCGGTATCGAGGGTAACCTGAAGCCACTCTGAATCGACGGCATCGACAACTCTGTTGACTCCTTCCGGGGTGACTCCCAGACCCCAGTGGTTCTCCAGGCCCATGACCACTCCGCGCTTGGCAGCCTCTGGAACAAGGGCCTCATAGGCGTCGATTACCCACTCGTAAGCATTTTTCTCGGTGTAGCCCGGGAGAGGATCTTCGATACCCCGTTTTGCCATAAGGTCATCAAAACTCTTTGAAGTGCCCCATGTACCCGAATTGACCCGCATGGTCGGGATGCCGAGTTGATAGGCCTGCTCGAGGCAGGCGATGGTATGATCAATGTTCTTCTGGCGCCTTTCCTTGTCGGGAGAAAGGAAACCTTGATGGGTAGAATAGCCCATTAAGTCTAAGCCGAGAACGAACGCATGGCGCTTGATTTTCTGGAGGGTGGCATTGTCGTAGGACTCCAGCTGCCGCTGTAGAATTTCAAGACCGTCGAATCCCATTTTGGCGGCGTGCTCAAGATTGGAATGGAGTGATCGTAATTCCTGCCGACGAAAGCCCCAGAAGGAATAGGAAGACACCCCGATACGGTTCGGTCCCTGATGCGGCGGATGGGATCCTTCTTCCTGTAGCGCGGCGCCTCCGGGAAGTTCCACGGCAGCGAGGCTACTTAAAGAGGCTGCCGTAGTAGCGGAAGTGGTGAAGAAAGTGCGACGATTCATAGCGCGATTGTCATGAATCCTGAGGAGGATCCAAGTGGGAAAACAGGGTCTAGTCCAGTTCGAGTCGGTAGCGCTGAACGGAAGGATCTACTTCCCGGGCCCAGCCGTCAATGCCCCCAGCCAAAGCTAGAGAATTTTTCAGGCCGTGGCCATGAAACCAGGCACAACGATCCAGGACATCACGTCCTCGGTGATCATAAAGGACGATCGTTTCCTCGGGAGGTTGTGCGAAGAGGCTATTCTGTAATTCCTGAGTCAGAAATTTTGAGCCGGGCAGGCGAACAGAGTCGTGCTCCTCCCTGCTGCGGATGTCGAGTAGAAGAAAGGGCTCATCATTGTTGAGGCGCTCCGCAAGTTTAAGGGGCATGATGAGGAGGGCTTGATCTCGCTCATGGCTCTCGAGAAGGACGGTAATTGCCTCCTCCACCGGGATTTCATTGCGGGCGCAGACTTCAGCCAGAGTCTCGTCATCCCTATAGGAGCAGGATTGGCAGCCGCCAACGTGGTAGGCGGCGAAGAGCGTTCGGCGTGCTCCTGGGAGCAAGGCAAGAAGATCCTCCATGCGCTGGGAAGCACTGATATCTATTTTACCTGCCACCGGTCGAGCATGGCGAAGTTCGGGAGGATTTCCAGTGTTTGTCTTAAAAGAAAAGTTCGTATACTGGCGGCGCGATGGAAAACGACCGGGAGCCGAGGATTTACCTTCTGCCCAACTTGATGACGGCGGGAAACCTCTGCTGTGGGTTTTTTGCAGTCCTTACGATTTTCAAAGGCATGCAGATGCCCGAATTTGGAGACGCGAAGCACTACTATGAGACCTCGCTATTGTTAATCTTCGGGGCATGTCTCTTCGACCTGCTGGACGGTAGGCTCGCGCGCCTCGGGGGGCAGGAGTCAGACTTCGGACGTGAATTCGACTCTCTGGCAGATCTTGTTTCCTTCGGGATGGCCCCAGCGTTGCTCTGCTCGAAAGCTGTTCTTCTGAACCTGGAGTTGCCGGAAGGCCTCCAGAGAGCGGAGTCGGGTGTAGGTTGGGCGATTGCTTTCATCTACCTGCTTTGTGGGGCAATTCGTCTCGCTCGCTTCAACTGTCTGGCAATTCTTGGCTCGGAGGAGGACTTCAAGACGTTCAGGGGTATTCCAATTCCCATGGCGGCTGGATTTATAGCCTCCCTCACATTCCTCATCATCTTCCTTCACGACAATGACCGTGAGCTTGGTGCGTGGAACTGGGTGATGGCTGGAGCCATGTTAGGTCTCTCCTTTTTGATGATCAGTAACATCCGCTACCCGAGTTTCAAGAAAGCAGGATGGATTACGAGGGGAAGTGTCCCCATCCTTGCTGTTGGGACGCTCTTGGTGGGAGCTACCATAGTATTTTTCCAAGTCTTACCCGCGGTATGGTTTTCTGCGTATCTCATTTATGGCCTCGTCCGTCCGGTGCTTTCGGCAAAGCGGCGAAGGGCGGTAGAGGAGGGTCTTGATTCAGACAAGGAGCTCGAGTCAGACAGGGAG
>DFWB01000054.1:6346-6518 GCA_002380675.1 Akkermansiaceae bacterium UBA4145 | reverse complement strand
CAGCCAGGCTTTGTCGAGGCCAATGTCATCGGTTCCCTTGGCTTCCATTTTGACGACCTTACCGACGGTGGCATAACCAACTTCCCGGGGTTCGATGAGGTCCACGTCCGGGAGCCCGTCGGTTGTTACCTTGACTCCATATTGAACGTCTTCGTACTGGAATCCATTGGCC
>DFWB01000054.1:0-6041 GCA_002380675.1 Akkermansiaceae bacterium UBA4145 | reverse complement strand
TCTTCGTACTGGAATCCATTGGCCTTTTCAGTCCACCGGAAGGAATACTTGAGAGCCTTGGCGACAGGGATTTCGAATGTGGCGGTGGTGCCTGCCTCGTCGAGATCCGCGAGAATAGAGCGAAACTTAGTTGCGTCCTTATCTGTCTCGGGGTCGGACTCTCCGGTTTTGTTTTCCGCGGTCTGCTCTCCCCAATCGGAGGGGACGAGGACTTCCCAGGAACTCACAGGAGTATTACAGCGGATAGTCCACTTCACGGTGGTGTTTTCCGGAACCTCAAGATTCAGGTCGTCAAAGGTTCCGGCATCCCGATTCATATACTCCGGATATTGGAGGGCGATATCGACGTTTTCGATTCGCGGAGAGGTAATGACGTTGATGGTGTATTGCTCGCTGCGATCGTCCCCTATTTTCACATAAAAGAGTGTGTCCCGATCTACGGGTTTGAGTTTGAAGGAGAATTTGTTGGTGGGGTCTTCGCTCCGTCTCATGGGGACTTCCTTCCACGCCGCCTCGGAGGAATTTTTGTCCTTCACAAAGAGGCGGCCGTTTTCGGGGATGTCTCCGTCCTCCGCGACCGTAGCAGTGATCACCGGCTCTCCTCCGACCCGGATAGTAAGGTTCTCACTGGTTCCCGTGATCACGGTATTGGTTGGATACTCCGCATCCTTCCCCAGTAGGCGCTGGAAGAGAACTCCAGTGTGTTCTCTGTTGAAAATCCCGGCGATGGAAAAGATGAGAAAAAGGGCCACCGCGACTGCTCCAATCTTGCGCAGTTGGCCGAGGTCCACGATATCCTTGAAGTCGATCGGGCGGCTGAATTCGATAGCTTGGTCCCGCATGGCCTTGATCAGGTCCTGCGAGACATTCCCCTCGTGAGCATCCGGCTCGTCCTTGAGTTGCATGTAGGAGACGAGCAGGGAGCTTAGCTCCGGGTGGCGCTTTTCCACCTCAAGGGCGGTCGTGAGAGGGTCATAACTCTTTAGGTATTGCCCCCATTCGCGGTGGTAGACCCATATCAGGATTCCCACGTTCACGAGGAGAAGAGTCAGGCCGGTAATGCCCGACATCTGGGTCTTGGCAAAGAGCCCCCAGTCGATGAGAAAGGCTACCGCCAGAAGAGCAATCAGCCAGAGGGTAAGCCGGGAAGCCCCGCGGATGTTGTACCACCGTCGTTCCTCGCGGTAGGCTTGTCTGAGGCGTTGCTCGATGCCGGTGTCTTGTCCTTCGGCCATTGTTCTATTCTGTGGTTGAGTTGTGCAATCTCGGTTAAACGAGGTTATCTTTCCGTCGCAGGAACCACTCGGCTCCTGCCAGAGCGGCGATGAGGATGAACCAGAGGGGAGTATCCCAGAGATCCCTCTCGATCTTGACGGTGTTGGCGATGAGTGTCTCCTTGGGAAGAGTGCTGGGGAAGTCCCCCAGACTGGCGAGGCTTAATTGCCGGCCGCCCGAAATTTCAGCGGCCTGACGGGCGACATCGGGCTGCATGGCGGTTTCCCGGTCCTCAAGATCGACAGTCTGGACCGAAAACTCTGCGGCGTTGGATATATCGGCGTCCTGTGGCTGGGTCTTGATCTCGTAATTTCCGTCTTTGCTCGCGAGATAGGATCCCGCGTAGAGCCCGGGGGTGCTCTCCACTGCAGTCATCTCGATGGTGGTGGATGAGTCCGGGTTATCTTTCTCCTCGAGGACAACTTCGTAGCTGTCTACGTCCACGGGTTCAAATGATTCGGTGAGCACATTGGCAAAAATGCGGATCTGGTCCCCCGCGCTGTAGCTATTGCTATCGGTCTCGATGCTGATCTGCTTGTTCGCCCCAAGGAGCCGGGAGAGGGTGAGGAACTGGATGGTCTGGCCCCAGAAGCGAGCATGGAAGCGGTCGCCTACCTCAAGGCGCATACGCCAGAGATCTTCAGTTGCAACAAACAGGCTCTTGCCGGTTCCATACCGGTGCCACGCGACCAAGGGGTAGTCGGCTTCGGCATCATTGGCTTTCGGAAGGCGCAGGAGAACGGTAGCTCCGGATTTTGCTCCCGCGAGATTGGGAAGAGACATGTAGTTGACGTTACGCCAGATGCGGGCACTGACATCTGGAGAGAGAGAGAGGGAGGTCGCGAGGCTCTTCTGGCCATCTTCGGTCACTTCCGGAGAGACATTGTTGCCGGGGTAGAAGGTCCCTCCGGTGCCGATGTTGATGGGCAAGAGATCGCCGATGGGATTGTCTCGATAGGTGGAGGGAGCGGCCATGGGGCCAGCCAGCATGAGGAGCGATCCCCCGCGTTCGCGGACAAGTTTCTCGATCAGCTGAGTCTGGGCAGCATTAAAGTAGGATGATGAGACGTCACCGAGAATGATAAGGTCGTATTTAAGGGCAACCTTGGGATCTTCGGGGAAGCGGCCGATATGTAACGGAGAGGAAGCCGCGAGGGCAGGATCACCCTGAGTCATAAGGAATTGGACCTGGAGGCGGGGGTCGCGCAGGAGGACCCAGCGAAGGTAGCGGAATTCCCACCTTGGCATGCCTTCGACGTAGAGGACCTTGATCTTTTCATCGAGAATCCGCACCCGGTGGGCGGTGGCATTGTTGACCTCGGTGATCTCGCCCTCCTGCAGCTTGATCTCGAAGCTGAGCTCGAGAGTTCCTGATTCGGCTTCCGGGATGAACATGAACTCTTCGAACTGAACTCCATTTTTGAGGGTAACCTGCTTGCTTTCCTTCTCGTCCTCATTGACCCGGAAGTAGAGTTGGACCGCCTTTCCAGCAAATCCACGAGACTCAATTTTTACTCGCAGTGGAACGCGGTCGCCCTTGAACACAACCTCCGGAGCGATGACTCCGCGGACATTGATGTCCGGTGGGGCGGGGAGCCCAACGGGAACGGTGTAGAGAGGAATACGGCGCTCTTTCAGTCTGCGGGCCACATTGACGGGATCTTTGCCTTCAACCCATGCAAAGTCGCTGATGACCATGGCTCCGGCAAGCGGTTGCCCCGAGAACCGGTCCACGGCATCTTCGATGGCATTGCCGATCTGGGAGGAGATGCCTTCTGCAACAGGCAGAGGAGCAGGCTGCGAGTCGTCGTCGGCGGGCTGGGTTGCGGTGGCCCTGGCATCTTCGCTGCGTAGTTGAGAGTCGAAGGTAAAGAATCGGAGGTCGTAGCTCTCTTCCAATTTGTCGAGAAGATTCATGTCCTTGTTGGCGAGAGCGGCCCGGGCAAGATCGATGCGGCGGGTGGAACCAAGTTCTTCCTTCATGCCCCGAGCGTCGTCAGATCCAAGGGCAGGAGCGTCAAGGGCCATCTTGCCCAGGGCCTTGGCGGCTTCTTCGACATCACTGGCCGCAGTCCTCGGGTCCTCGATCGCCATACTTCGGGAGGTGTCGAGCATTACGATCATGGATCGCTTGGATTCGTTGCTGGTCCTGATCTTGGCGTAGGGTTGCATCAGAACCAGGATCAGGAGGAGCAGGACGGCCGCCTGGAGCACAATCATGGTGATGCGGCGGTTACGGGTTACCAGTTGCTCACGGCGATAGAGGAAAATCGCGAAGGCAATGGCAGCCACGATAAGGAGAATTCCCAGAAAGGGGCCGCCTCGGAAGGCGAGTTCCCACTGGTCGATCTCTTGTGTAGAATCAAGTCCCAACAGTTTCTTGAACATGGCGTGTGGCGTTAGTGGTGTGCTTCGAAAAAGATTAAGTGACTGGCTAGCTGCGGCGAGCGGCGGCGACCTGGCTCATTTGCAGGGTGGTTGAAAGGTCTTTGGTGCCCTCCCTGTTGATGCGGTTAGTGAAACGGCGGGCGAGGATACTCTGAAGGATGAAGACGATGAGGGCTGCGAGCAGGAGTCTTTGTGATAATTCGCTTCCGCGGCGGGCATCCTCGATGGCCTTGGACGTTGACCCTTCGCGGTTAAGAACTTGCACGCCAGTGGAGTCAAGAGTGTTGCCAAGGGCAGCGGATTCGACGACCCGGACGTTGGATTCGCTGGCATTCACATTGGCGGCAATCGCCACGCCAGGTTTGCCCTCTTCGGCTTTGATTTCGTAGATCCCGCGCTTGGTGAGGGAAACAGGCGCTGCGAGTTGGTCTCCATTCTGGATGACACGAATCTCCTCGGGCTCCTTTGTGTCCGGACTCAACAGGTCGACGAATTCACCAGCTTCCCGCTTGGTGAGGGGAAGTGAGGCGTCATTACCTACAGTGAGCTGCAGGCGATCAGGATCACTGGTGAGCATTGTGACAGCCTGTTGAAGAAGGATTGCGTAGAGGGGCTCCCGGGGGAGATTGTTCCAGCGCTTGCTTGCCGAGGTTGTGAAAAGGAGAACCGTACCGGACCCTGTTGAACGACTGAGCAGGACGGGATTCCCCGACTGGGAGGTGATTAGAACTTCGCTGTTTTCTGTCGGAGTAGCTTCGATCTGTTTCGTGATGCGGATGGCATCAAGAAGCTTTTCCGGGTAGCGAGCGGTCAGTCGGGCGAGGAGGTGGTCAGACTTGGCGGCTTCCATGGTCCAGCCCTCTTCGGCCTCGCTGGAGGAGACTTCACCGAGTTCGGCGGGGAGGATTCCCTCTCCTGCTGCGCCGAGGCTCTGGTTGTAGGCGGAGGCTTCCACCCGGTCACCCGCGAAGACGATCAGGCCCCCACCCTCGGAGACGAAGCGCTTGAGTCTCTTAGCCGTTGAGGGAGAGACTGTGAGAACGTTGTTCATCACTACCACGTCATAGTCCTTGAGCTTTTCGAGGGCAAAATCAGCAGGGTCGATTTCGTTGACAACCACGCCTTCTTCCTCGTCGCTGTCCTGAGGGCTCAGCGCCACCTTGGCATAATAGCCACCACTGCGATTCCCCACCACGTTTTCGATATCACCCTCGAGGAGGAGGACGCGGATCCCGGGGCGGATCTGGGCCACAGCGTGGCGGACATTGTCGTCAGCAAGGCCATCCTTACTTAATTCCGCCCGCAAGCGGACATTCCCGGCCTTGTCGAATTGCGTGGTAAACTCAATGGGGCGGGATTCTCCCGCGGCAAGGCTGCCAACGGCTACTCGCTTGGTCCGGGCATCATCGATAAAAAATTCAAGGATTGCGCTCTCGTCGGAGCTGCGTCCGGTATTGCGAACGAGTGCAGTGAAGCGCGCCTCGCCGGATTTCCGGAGCGATCCCCAAGTATAGTTCAGGCTCTCAATTGCGAGGTTATCTTCTCCTTCAGTGACTGCTGGAATGACGAAGACGTTGGCATTTTCCTGAAGGTTTTCGAGAGAGTTGCGGGCCGCGGGTGGGAGCTCCGCCCAATCCATTTCCTGAGAATCTGTGATGAGGAACACTTCCTTGCCCGGGGTCTTCAGCTCGGCCACGAGCTCGTCAAGAAGCTCTATATTGGTCTCAAGGTTCAGGGAATTTGGTCCTGCACCTTCAGCGCCTTCTTCAACCGCTGGATCGATTGCATCGAAGATGGCTTCGACCTGAACGGGATCATATCTCGCAGTCCGGAGAAGGATCTCGGGACGGCTGCTCATGAGCACAATGCTTACAGGGTCTCCTTCCTTTGCTGTTTTGAAAATATCTCTCGCTTTTGTTACAGCGCTTTCGAAGCGGGATTGCTCGCCGTGGTTCATGCTGTAGGAAGCGTCAATAGCGACAACCATACCGATTCGTTCCTCCCCGATGACAGATTTGGAGTCGAGAGTGATCCGCATCAAAGCGAGGGCGAGAAGCGCGAGGACGAGGCAACGCAGGACCAGAATGAGGAGGTCCTCAATCTTGACCTGACCTGACCGGGTGACCAGAGCCTTGCGTAGAAGCTCCATAGCCGCCCAGTCGGTCTGGCGGCGGTGTTTCCGGTAGAGGAGGTGAATAATGATTGGTACTGCGACGCCAAGCAGGCCAATGATGGTCCATAGTCCGACTGAATTGAGTGCTCCCATGAGGTGTTTCCTTATTCGGGGTTGAGATGGTTTCTACGAATCACGTGTGCGTCCCGGAGGTCTACCCCACAGGGGAAGGCCAAGGGTCCGTCAAATGTGACCTTGATGGTAA